>CALKRZ010000180.1 GCA_937989765.1 uncultured Clostridia bacterium
TGTACGATACAAGGTAATTGACCCTGGCAATACGTTGGATATCTACATGGATTTAATCTTAGAGAGGGCGTGATGTTGTGAGCTTTCGGATTGATCCTACAAAAGCCCTAAAAGGCTTAGTAGAAGCAGAACTCAAAGCAAAGGCAAAGATTGGCCTATATTGTGATGCAGCTGGGAAAAAACTAGAATCTGAGGCTAAAGAAAATGCTCCGTGGACAGATCGGACCGGGGATGCAAGAAAGACCATTCAAGGCGGAAAAGAATGGGAAGGAGACAAATGTATTGCCTATATAGCAGGAAATAAAGATTATTCAGAGTATCTTGAATTTGCAAATGAGAAGAAACATGCTGTATTATGGCCTACAGTAAATAAAATGCAGGATGAAATCATAAAAGGCATGAAGAATATCATCGAGTAGGTGATTTGATGTGGCAAAGAGTATTTCTATATCTAAAATCAAAGGGAATTGAGATATACAGTCCTGGACAAAAAACAGGGCCCTGTGAAAAGCCCTATGTGGTATTAAAAGATGGAGGAACTTATAACAGGGCAGGAACGAATAAAGTAGGGTATTCACTGTTGGATGTGATTATCTTCTGTCCTATAAACCAATACAGCAAAATTGAAGGCTATAAAAAACAGATAAAAGAGCATCTAAAGGAATTCGGCATGAGGGCAGCAGGAACGGAGACACCTATTGTCATTGATGAGGATAAGAAAGCCTATACAACAAGTATAGGGTACCAGATCCATAAAAAACTATAGGGAGGTATGATTATGCCATTAAAAGAGGGTATGTCCTTAGTAAATATTGTACGTGCAGAAGTTATAGAAGATGGAGTAGGTGGAAAGACCTATGCCTTTGATACTGCAAGCGAATCGAATATAGAACCATTTATTTCAGATGGGGAAGAAACCATACTAAGGGTTAAAAATAAAATCAAAGCAATAAATAGAACAGAGGATATAGTTGCAGGCTATGATATTACGTTCTCAGACAACGTATTAATTCCGGAGGTTATGGCACTAGTGGATGGGGGTACTGTAACTTTTGATACTGCAACACCACCAAAGGCTACAAAGTATGAAGGACCTGCCGCAGGACAAGTAGTTACAAGAAAAACATTCACGATTAACATCTATACAGAAGAAAAAGACGTTGATGGTGCAACGGTAAAATATGCAAAGCTATCTTTCAATAATTGCAAGGGAACACCGGTTAGCTTTTCTTTAAAGGACGGCGAGTTCTTCGTTCCAGAATTTAAGGTTAAGAGTAGACCTAAAAATGGTGAAAAACCAATTACAATTGAATTTTTAAGCACATTACCAGTAGCCTAGAGATTAACTCTAGGCTCTTTAATTTAGGAGGGATAGTATGGTTACAAATTTAGAACAACTAAAACAAATGGCAAATAAGGAAATAGAGATCCCCGGATGGTCAGTGGAGGATAAGATCTCAGTTAAAGTAAAAAGAGTATCTTTAATGGGGTTAGCTGCGAAGGGCAAAATTCCAAACCAATTACTGGCGGCAGCACAACAAGTTTTTACACAAACTGTTAAGAGTGAAACCAGTTTAAAAGACATTGGAGAAGTTATGGAGCTCGTAGCAGAAGAAACATTAGTTGAACCGACTGTGAAGGATTTAGATGAAATAGGCCTAGAGCTAACTGATGAGCAAAAGATAATCTTGTTTAATTACTCACAGACGGGGGTTGTTGAGCTAGAGCGATTTCGTAAAGAGCAGTCAAATACTAGCAGTAATCAGCATGGCCCAGGAGTACAACAAAAGGCCTAGTGAAATCATGTATATTGAAGATCACTACACGGCTTTTTGTTTTGATGAAGCTTGTTTTTACATCACAACACAATTAAGAGATAAAAAAAGACCCAAGTGGATAGATAGGGTAAAGGAAAAGCTTAACAATAACAGTGAGTTATTTGAGATGTTGAAATAGACGACGAGCGGTTGTCTATTTTTTTATTGCCTAAAAGGTAGGTGATCGATATGGCAATCAACGCAGGTACCGTAGCCGCATATTTAACTTTAGATACGGGTAAGTTTACTAGTACGTTGCAAAGAACAGGTCAGGATTTAAAGAAATTTGCCGATTCAAGCAACGATATGGGCACGAGGATCGATTCCCTAGGAGGAGCTTTTAATACGGTTGGAACAACGCTTACAAAAAGCGTTACAGTACCGCTAGTTGGAGCAGGAGTAGTTCTGAGTAAATTTAGTAAAGATTTTAATTCAGACATGGCAAACATTGCAACACTTATACCAGGGCAAACTGCTAGAGTCAATGAGCTTAAGGATGGAATACAAGACCTTGCTATAAAAACAGGTAAAGCCACATCTGATATATCAGATGGAACTTACCAAGTCATATCAGCATTTGGAGATACTGCAGAAACTATGAAACTTACAGAGATTAATGCAAAGGCCGCTGCAGCAGGAGTGGCCACTACAACGGATGCAATCAATCTTACCAGTGCCGTAACCAAAGGCTATGGAGATACAACCGCGCAAGCAGTAGAACACGCTGCTGATTTAGCATTTCAAACCGTAAAGCTTGGTCAAACTACATTTCCTGAATTAGCTTCAAGTATAGGAAAGGTAGTGCCTTTATCAAAACAGCTAAATGTATCGCAGGAAGAAATGTTTGCTATATTCGCTACTGGCACCGGAGTTACAGGAACAGCATCGGAAGTAGCAACTCAATACAGAGGTGTTTTGCAGGCACTTATGGCACCTACAAAGGATATGTCAGCTTTATTTGATAGACTAGGTGTAAAGAATGGAGAAGCCATGATTGCGCAATATGGCCTAAAGGGTGCCATGGATCTTGTTGTCAATACTGCCAATGAAAGTGGCACTCCACTACAGAAATACATTGGGAGTATAGAGGGACAAACAATTGCCTTAGCATTAACAGGGGCCCAATCCGATGTATACACTGATAAACTCAGTCAAATGAAAGATGCTTCTGGAGCTATGGTCACTGCTTTCAAAGAACAAACAGAGGGCGTAAATGAAGCTGGTTTCTCATGGGAGCAAGCCAAAGTTTCCATGGTTGTAGCTGCACAAAAAATGGGGGATGTCTTAGCACCTGCTTTGAAAAGTATTAGCGACATCATTATAAAGGTAACAGATGTTTTAAATAACATGGATAAAGGAACTCGGGAGAACATTGTGAAAATAGGTATGTTTGCTGCAGCTATAGGGCCTGCCATGCTAATTATCGGTAAGTTAATAGGGACAGTTAAGCTACTGGTTGATGGGTTCAATCTATTAAAGACGGGATTTACTATCATTATGCCTGTATTCAAGGCTTTATGGGCACTACTCGCGGCAAATCCTATAGGATTAGTGATAGCGGCTATTACTGTGTTAGTCGCTACTTTTTATACGCTCTATAAACATAATGAATCCTTTAGAAACTTCGTAAATGGTGTATATGCATCCATTAAAGAAGGATTAGGAGCGGCATTTAAGTGGATTACCGATCAAATCGCAGCAGCTTACAATTGGGGATCTAATATGATGAATATGATCGCTCAAGGCATAAAGAGTAGAGTTAATGCTGTAGGGGATGCAGTAAAAGGGGTTGCAAGTAAAATAAAATCTCTTTTAGGGTTTAGCTCTCCCACCGAAGAGGGACCTGGTAAGGATTCAGATAAATGGGCGCCTAATTTTGTAAATATGTTTGCCAAAGGCATTGATAATAATTCATATAAAGTCAGTAATGCCACCAAAAAGATAGCAGATGATATGAAGAAGAATCTTGATAATCTAGGAGATGCAGTAATGACTGCACTAAAAAACAGATATCAAGAAGAAGAGAAAATACAGCTAGATTCCCTTACAAAACAAACTGAAAACCTTAGGCGAGAGACTGATGCAAGACTTAAGGAATATGACAGGGAATATGCTGCTAAGCTTAGGCTGTTAGACGATGGTACTAACGAGGAGTTAAGAAGGATACAAGAACAAATCGAGGGCATCAATAATAAGACCAAGCAGGAAGAAAAGGATCTAGAAGAACAGGAATACAGAAACAGAATAGCCGCTAAGCGGAAGGAACTATACGATGCTGAAAGTGCTGAAGAAAGAGCAAAGATTCAGGATGAACTAAGCAAAATCATTGCTGACCGAGAAAGAAAATTACTACTTGAGAGTAGACAAGAACAGGTTAATCATCTAAGAAATGAAATGGATAGGGTAAGGGAGCAGGCACAAAAGAAAAAAGATGCACTCAAAGAAGAATACGATAATAAGAAAAAAATAGAAGATGATAAAGCAAACGCAGTAATAGAAGCCCTAAGAAAAGAAATGGAAAGCACAAAGCAGCATTTCGCCCAACTGACTTCAGCGGAAAACCTACAGGCAGAAGCAAGAAAGATGTTCTTAAATAAGAACAATCAAGACATGATTCAGCTATTAAAAAGCTACAACCCTAAATGGCAAGATGCTGGACAAAGCTTTGGGGATAGCTTACTGTATGGCTTAAACTCTACTAAGAGAAGTATAGAGAGTGCAGTAAATGACATGCTATCTCTAGTTTCAAAGGGAAATTCAGCTGCATCTAAGCTATCTACACCAGCGCAGACAACTAAAACAACTACGAGCAACAGTACCAGCCCAACTAGCTCAACCGGAAGTGGAACTCAGACACAAATTCGTGGTGGGCAGTCGGTTAAATATCACGATGGAGGGTGGATTTCTAAACTAGGAAGCTCCTTAAGGAGAGACGAGGTTCCAATTATAGCACAAACTGGAGAATATATGTTAAGTCGCAAAATGGTCAGTGACATTCAAAATGGTAAGTCAGGCCTAGGTAATCAAAAAATTGAGAACAACTTTAATATAGAAAAAATTGAAGTTAGAAACGACAATGATATTAAACTTATAGCTAGGGAGCTTTATAATCTGCAACAAAACTCTCTCCGAGGGGCAGGTGTAAGATAGATGGCGCAGACAATTATATTAAGCAGTGTAGAAGGTTTTAGTTTCAGGGGAAGGCACAGTAATGAATTTGATGGGCTTGAAATCATAAGCGTTGAACGGCCACTAAGAGCTGAAAAAAGGGTATCAGAAGAAACAGTTCCAACAAAAGATTCATCTTATAAATTTGAGGATGGTTACAATGATAATATTATCCCTATAGAATGTAGAGTAGACATAGAGGACGAGAAAGAACGAAGAAAAATACTTAGAGATATAGCTTCGTGGTTAAACGGTGAAGGTAAACTGATATTTGATGATGAACCAGACTTATCCTATAGAGCAAACTCTTACAGCTTGGTAGGATTGAAAGAAGGGGTAAATCACGAAGCTTTTACACTAGCATTTGTCTGCCATCCATTTGCCTGTTCTGAGCCTATTCAGGTACAACGTACTGGCATATCTAGCCAAACAAAAACTCTTGTAAGTAACCGAGGAACCGTAGAACATAAACCTCTTATAGAAATAGCTGGTACAGCTACAGCAATCGCATTTACATGGCCCACAGGGGCCTTTTCTATTGCAAATATTACGAAGAAAACCTACATCGACTGCGATCGGATGATTGTCTATACATTTGATGACTTTGGGAAGAAGCAAAACAAGCTGATGGATTACACCGGAGCGTTTCTTGCTTTGCAACCTGGCACAACAGAGATTTCTATATCGGGAAC
This sequence comes from uncultured Clostridia bacterium, assembly GCA_937989765.1. Taxonomy (GTDB): domain Bacteria; phylum Bacillota; class Clostridia; order Lachnospirales; family CALKRZ01; genus CALKRZ01. The sequence continues at coordinate 5,678 of CALKRZ010000180.1, forward strand.
GAACCTGAATATCGATGTAGTAATTAATACTCAGGATGCTTACTTATAGGAGGTGATGCAATGATTACAAAAGATTTTCTTATAGATATAGATTTTGAAAAAGCAAAATATGTTCGAAATATGCGGTTTGTACAGGGCGATACCAAGTCCAATGCTATCGCGCTGAAGCTAGCGAAAAATGGTGTTGCGGTAGACCTTACAGGCTTGATTGTTGGGATTACATTTTTAAGAGCAGATAATGTTAAGATAGTAGCCGAAGCACATAACACTGATGCAACGGCAGGAGAAGCTAAATATGTAATAGCCAATAATATCATCGATGTACCAGGGCAGGTACTTGTATCTGTAGCCGTTTACGGTCCTGAAAGTGAAAGGCTTACCCATTCTGTACAGTTTAGTTTTGAAGTCATCGAGGATTTAGGTGTAGATGCAACGGAAATTACAGAGGATGACAGATATCCAATACTGACACAGCTTATGAGTGATAATGTGGCTATACAAGCAGCAGAAGCATCCAGGGTAACTGCAGAGACAACAAGGATGGAGCAAGAAGAGCAGAGACAGATTAATACGACAAATGCTATAACAGCAGCAAGTGAGGCAACCACTAGAGCGAATGATGCTGCCGACAATGCTATCGTTGTAACTGCCGAAGCCATCTCCGCAACCAATGACGCTAATAGTGCAACCGGTCAGCTGAATATAGCCCTTACAAAAGTGGATAACGCTGAAAAGACTATGATAGTGATACCAAAAACAGGGGTAGCAAATTATGCAGCTATGCTGAGTACCTATCCAAATCCCGAAATTGGTTGGTTAGTACACACACTAGACACAATGAAGTGGTATAGGTGGGATGGATCCACATGGATTAATATCGCAACCTATAGCAATGAAGCCCTGGATGCATTGATAGCACAGGTAAATACACCCCTTTATTCAGTGCCCCAAGAAGTAACAGCAAGCTTAATATCGATACCAGGGACAGCCCGATACGGGCAATTTAACGCTTTTTCTCTATTGGGGAATACTGCAACGAATGTTGTTACGAATGGTAATTTTGCAAATGGGACTACAGGATGGAGTGCCACTTCAGCTACAGGATTTACAGTAGTTGGAGGTGTTGCTTTGTTTACTCCTACTGCTAGTAATGGTCGGATTTCAAGGTCATTAAATTTGCCACAGGGTAAATATTTTGCAAGAGCTAGAGTAAAATCGGTAGAAAGTACAACTAGGCTAACAGGATTAGGTACTGAGGTTTTCGCAAATCATAGTGGTAGCGGAAATTTTGAAAATCTTTATGGAATTGTTACTACAACAGGTACACTAGATAACATTACAATTAGGATGTCCAAAATAAGTGATTGGACACAAATTGAAGTCGATGATGTTATGGTTATTTCTCTCACTGGAACACCGTTAGAAAACCTCACAGCCGACCAATGCAACGCACGTTTCCCTTCATGGTTCGATGGCACTAAATCTACATTACCCGTCAGAGTTAAGTCGGTGGGGAAGAATTTGTTGCCTGCCACATCTGACAAATGGGAACAGGGAAATATAAATGGAGCAACAGGACAAGGTATTGCATCGACTACTAGATTAAGAACAAAAGAATTTATTCCTATAACTGGTGCAAGTGTATTTTCTACCAATGGTACAGGGTTTTCTTTGAATACATATAATTGGTATGACTCTAATTATAATTTTATTAGTCAAAATCCAACTACTCCTGTTAATGCAAGATATTTTAAAGGTACAATTAAAAAAATCGATGACAGTACAATTATTGCTAGTGATGTGGTTAATGCTAAACCACAATTTCAACTCGGCACAACAGCAACAACCTACGAACCCCACGTATTCACCGAAGCCACAATGCCGACAATCGATGCTTCGCGTTCATTACCTAATGGCGTTAAAGATGAATTTAATGCGGTGACAGGGGAGAAGATTCAGAGGGTAAGCAACACGCTTGTTGTTGATAGCACAAATACTTTTGCCAAACAAACTACTGCAAGCAATAGTTATACAAATGTTGATGTGTGGGGAATAACACTACCTAATGGTATTACCAACGCTACACAGTATGCAAACATAGAAAATTTTACTTTTAAATCTAATTCCCTTGCTTTTTCAGATAGTGATACCACTAAAGAATTTGCATTGTCAACTACAATATCTCAATTATTTTTCAAAGTACCAAAAGGCTATACCGAAGCACAAGTTAAAACATATGTATCGTTGCTAGCAAATTCAATGTCGTGTAATTATCATTTAGCTCGAGAAGTTAGAACTAGAATCGATGGCATTGAATCTCTTATTGCTCATCCTAACGGAACGATATTTGTCGAGCCTGGTATATACAGAGAAGAACGCTTCTACACGGCTACTGGAATCACCGTAAAAGATACAACCAAGCCTATAGATTATATCGAAGAAATATGGAAGGTAGTAGGAAAAACTTATCTACCTATAGACACCTCAAAGGCAGTTTACACCAAAGGATCAACCACATTTACAATTACAGGTGCTGTATTAGGAGAAGAATACAGATATGTCTACAAGACTACTGCAGAGAGCACACTGCCCACAATCCGCTATAGTTATCCTCTCAACGTAGCAGGAAGCCTAAATAGCATCATTGAACTACAGGCTAGATTATCTAGAGAACTTGGGGATGTGTGGATGACACTGCTGCCATTGGCTGACAAAGAGCTTAAGATGTATATGATTACAAGTATTTCTACGCCTGTATCGGCTACAGCAGAGCAGATAGCAACCAAAGTAAATGAGATTATTAATGCATGGAAATAAGGAGGGATCATTAATGAGTATGGCATGGGAAGAAATTATGAAGAAATGCCCGACCATGAAGGAATTGGTTGAGCAAAAAATCGTGGAGGAAGTGGCAAAGAAACAGGCTGAAATTGATGGACTTAAGGCACAGGTAGATGAATTAACTCTCCTACTTGGAGATGTAATGTTGGGAGGGCTGTAAATGAGCTTTTGGGCGAGATATGTTCTATTAAAAGAGCAACAGGGAGTACCGCGAGAAGATACATTGGATATGATTGAGGTTAAATATGGAATTGAGAAGCGGAAAGAAATTGAAAAAGAACTAGGAATGACTGAAACACCTTTGTAGGTGTTATTTTTATGGGCCGGGATTCCGGCTCATCTCCTTTGGAGGTGAGAAATTGAACAACTATCCTAAAATTATAGATGCAGCTGGCAAAACTCTTGCCATACTAGATAACTTAATAGATCCCGATATCAGCGAACAAGTCAATGGGGAATACACCTTTACATTCACAGCTATCATCGAAGAGCTTAAAACTGACTATATCCACTATGATAATTTCATAGAGGTAGATGATAACATCTTTCTCATTTCAAAATATATAAAGAAAAGAACACAGGATAACAAGCTACTAGTGAATGTGCTATGCGAACATGTGTCCTATCTGCTCATTGAATATGACCTAGAAAACTTCGATCATACCTACGAAACACCTACAAGTATGCTTTCCTATGCCCTTATGGGTACCCCCTTCATGGTAGGCAATGTAACGGTAGGAGGACATTCCAGTATCCAGATGACTCAGGAGACAAATAAGAGAGAAGTCTTAAACCATATCGCTCAAAACTTCAAAGGTGAATTTGTATTTGATCGATATACAATATCATTCCTGCAGCAAAGAGGGCAAAATAGGGGTGTAGAGTTTAGAGTAGGAAAGAATGTCAAAGGTATTTCAAAAACAGTAGATGCTACAGTCAGGGATGCGGATGGAAATCCAAAGGTCACATATGAAATTGATATTATTGAATTAAATGAGCTAGATGATTTCAAGGGACTCGAAGGATTTTCTTTAGGGGACACTGTAAAACTTTTCGACGAAGAGCTTGGAATTAATATATATGCCAGGATATTTGATATCCCATCAAGAAATCCAATTAAAAAACGTAATACCAAAGTAGTTCTAGGTAATTTCATTGATGATCTCGCAAAAGAGCAGATCGGTATTAAGAGGACTTCAAATCTCGTATCAAAACGCAGTGGCGTATGGGATCGAGCGGAAGCTATCACGGAAAATGGAACTTTCCTTGCTCAACTTTTAGAAGGTACAATCAATGCCCTGCAAAATCAGATTTTTGCCGGATTGGGAACTGTTACTATTACAGAGCACAATGGAATTATGATAACAGACCAGCCTACCCATGAAGCATCCACTTCAGCACTGCGCCTACTCGGTGGAATACTAGCGATATCAAATTCCAAAGATGTGGACGGCAATTGGATATGGCGAACCTTTGGTACTGGTGATGGCTTCTCAGCAGATCATATGATTACAGGCACCTTGGATGCCAGCGTGGTCAGGGTTGAAAATATGACCTTTGGAGATCTGTCAGGTAGAGTAGGAGCAGGACAACTCGATGAAGATGTAGTAGATACAATAGATGGAGCATATAATGTTGCCAATAATGCACAAGGTACAGCTAATACAGCGAATGCAAATGCAAATCAAGCGAAAGAAATAGCGTCTAAAACAAACATCAATCTTGCTAGAAACGGTGGAGCGGAAATTTGTACCAATGCAGATGGTATACCAGACTACTGGAGTCACTGGAGAAATTCTGTAAATGTGTGGACCGGAAGAAGAAGCGATCAGTCGTGGACGATATCCGGTAGGTATAGCTTTGAGATACGCGCAATAGGTACCGTTGAATCAGTAGGTTCTTTCTATCAAGAGTTATTCGGTTTTAAGATTGGTCAGCCTTACACTTTATCAGGCAAAATAGGTACTCACAGATGCTTAGGCCGTATAACAGTAGCCTTTTTAGATGCTGCTGGTAATTGGTTGGCTGCAGAGTCCATATGGAGCGATGCTCCAGCTGTAAAGAAAGGAAGCGTAACAGTGGTGAGCCCTGCTGCTGCTACTAGAATGACTGTAGAAGTAGTAAAACATGAGACAACAACAGGACATGCTGATAGCTACTTATTCGCTGATGAAGTAAAAGTAGAGGAAGGCAGCGTAGCTACACCTTATATTGAAAACGATCTTTCTGCAAACGATACAGCTAATGCTGTTGCTAACTCGGTACAAAAAGGGCAAAAATTTGACAATTCCATCATGATAGGTAATGGCAATGGAATTAAAGTATTAGATGCTCTCAATGTTGCAAGGGTTATCTTAGGGCAATATGCAGCGGGGAAATATGGAATAAAGGTTACAAATGGAGAGATGTTTTCAACTACATTTCAAAGTGGCGCAGAAGGGGCAAGTGAGTATGTAAGAATAGGCTCTGGATATTCACCAATTCAAATAGTAAAAAATAATAATGATGTAATTCGCATCTTCGAAACTGGTGGAGAAGGGCAAATCAGGTTCTACAAAAATGCTGGAAGCGAGTTAGGCACAATAGGTGCAACTGGCGGTTCTGGAAAATTTTATATTGAGGGCGGATCGCCAGGAGGAAGCGACACAATTTTTCTTAGGTCTGCTTCTTATGAATTTGAAAGAGGGAAATTATGGGTTCAAGATGGGTTAAGAGTTTTTAATGACAAAAATGCAGTAGTTATTACTAAAAATTATGGTGAAAGACTTATGTATTCATTAGAAATGCCAGAGTCCCGCTTTGAAGATATTGGTGTAGGAGAGGTTGTTGATGGGTTATGCAGAATAGACCTAGACCCAGTTTTCGTTGAAACTCTAGAACTACACGGTTTAGAAACACCTTATGTAGTACATCTAACTCCATACGATTGGTTGACACTTCGAGTGAAGGAAATAGGTACAACGTACTTTATTGTTGAAGAGAAGGAAGGTCTTTCAGGTACGTTCGCTTGGCGGCTGAGTGGTATTAGAGTTGGGTACAAGGGCAGGAGGATAGAACGGGTAGATGCACAAGATGCTCTAGACGGATGGGAAGAAGGAGTAGAGGATTTATTTGCAGAGGAGTTAACAAAACATACAGACACAGTTTTAGAAGATCTATGGGAAGAGGAGACATCAAGCATTTTATCAGTATCGATAGAAAAGGATTTGGAAAGAATATTCGAGGAGGGCGCATATGAATAATGTAAGATTAGAAAACGGTAAGTTGGTAATGACAAAAGAAGTATCTGATTTGAACGCTCAAGATGGTGTTGACATTGATCAGGTAAAACTCGAGTTGAGAATGGAACTATCCAGTATAATTAGGCAAGTTAAGTCCCTTAAAAACAGAGCACAGGAGATACAGGATATATTGAAGCAGTTGGAAGAAAAATAGATGGCATTGCAATAATATGGAAAAAAATGTATGATGTAGTTGAAAGGAAGGTGGTTTTATGAAACTTAGAATTGATTTAAGTATATTTTTAATAATTTCACTTTTATCAACTGCACTCAGATATAACAGCCAGGATTTTTCAAAAGATCATAAACTTGATTCCCCAATAACCAATGAAAAAACTACAGAAAGCAGAAGTAGCGGAGGGAGAAGTAGCTCAAAACAAGAGTACACCATGGAGGTATACGACTACAGCGATACAATTTGGACATTTGAAGAAGGAATGGATAACAGTCTTTCCTTTGCACCTGGAAATGTTTCTAAATATGCTACTATTATCACAGGGTTTGATGTATCAGACAGAAATGTTGCAACTGCTGACTGGGACGAAGATCACGGGTTTAGAATAGCAAGGTTTAGCCCTAAGGGTCCTGGAATAACAAACATCACTATTTACGTTGCGAACGATGCTGGAGAAAAAGGAAAAACTACCTTTAGATTTGAAACTAAGCCATACCAAAGACCAATACCAACAAAAATAGAACATCAATATATTGAAAAAGGGTATACAAAATCATTTTACATTCGTGAATTATTGGAAAACGGAAATGATATTTGGGCACAAATTAATGATGCATCATCGAGTGATACCGAAATAGCTGGAGTTTATGTTGATAATTATAAACGGTTACTAACCATCAATGGGCTATCTAAAGGAGAGTCTACAGTAACTGCGTATGTTCGCAATATGTCTCAATTAGGTATAAATGACATTGTGTCAGTACAAATTTCGGTGACTGTCACAGAATCAGTGTACGGAAATTAATAGAATAGATTTTAAACGTCTTTCGAGAGAGAGACGTTTTTATTTTGGATGAAAGTGGGTGTGCTATGACAATGCAATTGGGTGCATTGATTGGAACAGTAGGTACATTGGTAGGTATCTTATTTGGATATCTAGGCTGGAGACAAGATGATAAAAAAGAATTACAAGCAGATGCAGCAGGCAGTGGCGAACTAAGATCGGACATTAACTATATCAAAAGAGGAATTGATGATATTAGAGTAGATATGAAAGTACAAGAAAAACGTGTAACAGAACTTGCTGAGCGCGTTACTAGGGTAGAGGAATCTACAAAACAAGCCCATAAAAGAATAGATAAATTGGAAGAGTAAGATGGGAGATGAGAAGCATGAACCCAGAGTTAATAATTGATGCAGGTCATGGAGGAAGCGATCCAGGAGCTAGTGGAAATGGACTAATCGAAAAGGTTTTTACACTCATGTTTTCACTATATCAATATACTCGATTTACAGAGCTTGGGGTGCCATCTGCATTAACAAGAGATTCTGACATAACTGTCGGAAATGTTCTTCGTGCTGAGAAAGTAAAAAACTCAGGTGCAAAATATTGTATCAGCAATCACTTAAATGCAGCAGCCAGCACGAGCGCAAAAGGAGTAGAAGTCATACACAGCATCTACAACAATGGACAATTGGCACATGCAATTGTTGACGCATTGGCAGCAGAGGGCCTTCCTAAAAGATCAAATCCAGTTTATTGCAAGCAATATCCAAGCGATTCTAAAAAAGATTATTATTATATGCACCGCTGGACAGGGAATGTACAAACAAACATCATCGAATATGATTTCTTGACAAATGCAGATGGGGCAAGACGTATTGAAGAAAACTGGGAAAGATATGCCGAAGCGGTTGTGAAGGTATACTGCAGCGAGTTAGGATATGCCTATACTCCACCTAAAAAGCATGTAGAAAAGGACATTATCCTAGAGTGGGCAGAGAATCAAGGTTATGACATCAGCAAAGCAAGTGAGAAACTTACATACAGAGAACTCTGGGAGATATTATATAGACTTTTAGAACCGTCTGACAAGATCAAAGATAAGAAGGAGGTGATTGAAGTGAATAGATCGGTGTTGAAGCTTGGCAGCAAAGGTGAAGATGTGAAGTTATTACAGCAACTACTAGGCATTACGGCAGATGGCACATTTGGACCGCAAACCCAAAGTGTTGTGATAGCTTTTCAAAAGGTCAATGGGCTTGCTGCTGATGGCATTGTAGGTCCTGCAACATGGGGATTATTTGATAAGCAATCCGAAAAAACAGTGTCATCTACTTATTATGAGCACTACAAAATATCTCTTACAGATGTTGTTGAAGTAGATCCGTTAAAACTGAAAATATCCATCCAAGATAAGCCAGGGAATCAAATCAACCTGGCTAATTTTGTGACCAGTGGATATCAGTATGGAGAGAATGGCAAGCTTTGGTCAGTAAGTATATTAGCAAGTGAAGGAAAGATCATTAGGCCAGATGCACCCAGGGGGCCCAAAGGGACACTAATCGTCTACAAAAACGGGACTGTTGACGTAAAATCTATTGAAGACATCAGAAAAGAAAAAGACGTATGGTTTGCAGTATCTGGATGCAGCATCTTACCCAAAATCCTCATGAAAGAAGAAGGGTTTACTGGTGCCTTTGCCGACATTGGAAGAGAAACAGACAGACCAGTCATCGGTTGGAATCCTACCAAGAAGAAAATCATCATTGCAGTTAGGCCTTCATCCAACATAGCACGAGGGCAGGCTACATTGCAGAATCTCGGCTGCACAAAAGGTATAACCCTAGATGGTGGTGGTTCTACAATACTTAAGGTAGGTGGTAAGCTTATCAAATCAACGGCAAGGCGGTTATATTCTGTCATAACCTGGTAAAATGAGAGGAGTGTGTATTTATGGATTTTAGTAAATTTATATTTGAACAAGCTTTAATATTGATTCCTGCGCTGTATGTGCTGGGGATGATCTTAAAAGATTGGGATCTGATACGAGACAATTGGATTCCTACTATCTTGCTGATATTTGGAGTTGCCGGAGCACTAGCGATGATGGGTGTGACACCTACTTCTACAGCAGAGCAAATTGTACAGGCAATAATCCAAGGGGTTCTTGTAACTGGTGCTGCAGTATATACAAATCAATTAGTTAAACAATATCAAAAAACAATACCAAGTGATGGAAAAGATGAGAATGCTGGGGCCTAGTGCCCTGGCTTTTTTGCGTTTTTGGACTAAAATTTTATTAAGTTCCTGTCGAAATTTGTTGATAAATATATGCAGGAAAATTATAGTAAAGAGAGAAATATAACTATAAACCAGATACATTAAATCCTTTCGCCTTGTAATTTTGAATTTTCTGATAAATACTGGGTAATAGATGAGTATACTATGCAAATCTATTAGGCTATAATCCAATTAATTATCATATAATTCTAATAGTATTCTATAATGGGGTGATATAATGGGTAAAGTAGTGTATCTATTCAAAGGGGTGAGTTGTATGAGATCACAAATATCAGTTTTTGATATTGCTAAAACATTTCTGTCATGTGGACATATATCGCACAAAAAACTTCAGAAGTTATGCTACTATGCACAGGCTTGGTATTTAGCTTTATATAAATCACCTCTCGTTAACACATATTTCGAAGCGTGGATTCATGGGCCAGTAT
>CALKRZ010000181.1 GCA_937989765.1 uncultured Clostridia bacterium
TGATGATCGTCCACCTTCTGGAAGGGCTGAGAGATGAATGAAGTTTCATATTCTAACATTATTTCCAGAAATGATTGAAAATGGCCTACAGCACAGTATTCTAGGACGAGCTCAAAAAGAAGGAAAAATTCAAATCCAATCCATTAATATTCGTGATTTTTCCAATAGCCGACATAGACAAGTAGATGATTATCCTTATGGCGGGGGCGCTGGAATGGTTATGCAGCCTCAACCTATCTATGATGCATATCAAAGCATAAAAACTGATCCTGCTAACCCTCCAAGAGTAATCTATGTAACCCCTCAAGGCAAACCATTTGTCCAATCTATGGCTCAAGAATTGGCCTTAGAAGAGACTTTAATATTTCTCTGTGGTCACTATGAAGGTGTAGATGAAAGAATTATTGATGAAATCGTAACGGATGAAATCTCTATTGGAGATTTTATTCTCACTGGAGGAGAACTGGCCGCTATGGTACTCATTGATGCGATCTCACGTTTAATTCCTGGCGTTCTCGGAAAAAGTGAGTCTTATGAAGAAGAAAGCTTTGCAAATTCGCTTTTAGAATACCCTCATTATACCAGACCCCAATCTTTTATGGGTCGACAGGTACCTGAAATTCTTCTATCAGGTCATCATGAAAAAGTAGCTGCTTGGCGACATCAACAATCTTTGGTTAGGACCTTGAAAAAAAGACCTGAGTTGTTAGATCATGCCGTCCTTTCAAAAGAAGATCTTCTTTTTTTAAACAAACATAACCTTTGAAATTGCAAACTTCAAAATACAAATCTTTAAAAATATTCATTGCATTATTCATAGGGTTATGATATAATTTCTAACTGTGAGTACGGATGGTCCTCTACTGCAAGAAGCAGCACGAACATCTAGGATGGAAGGAGGTAACATTATGAATGATATTATTAGAGCAATTGAAAATGCACAGTTAAAAGACGATATTACTCCTTTTAATGTTGGAGATACAGTTCGTGTATATGCCAAAGTAAAAGAAGGTACTAGAGAAAGACTTCAGATGTTCGAAGGCACTGTTCTAAAAAGACAAAACGGCGGTGTTCGTGAAACATTCACTGTTAGAAGAATTTCTTATGGTGTTGGCGTTGAAAAAACTTGGCCAGTTCATTCTCCAAGCATTGACCACATTGAAGTAATCAGAAAAGGTAAAGTAAGACGTGCAAAACTGAATTACTTACGTACTCGTATTGGTAAAGCTGCAAAAGTTAAAGAGCTGATTAGATAATAAAAAAGGACTCTAGAGTCCTTTTTTATTATCTAGAAGTTACATACTAGAAGGTGAAAATATGTTAACAAAATTAACTTCCAATCCTATACTAAAAGAAATATTAGAATGGACAGAAGCTGTTTTAATTGCCCTTGTTTTGGTCATATTAATAAGAGGATTCATATTTGAGAACACAAAAGTGTTAGGCCATTCTATGGAACCTACCCTACATCACAACAATGCCATTATTGTAAATAAATTCATCTATAAATTTACTAAGCCAAAACAAGGGGATATTATTGTTTTTCCCTATAAGCAAGATCCTACTAAAGACTATATAAAACGTGTGCTAGGTCTTCCAGGGGATACTGTCAATATCAAGAATCATATAGTCTACATTAATGATCTACCCTTAGATGAATCTTATAAACTTGAGACCATGGCGGAGTTAGGAGACATCACTTTTCCTTTTGTTGTACCACAAGGAACTTACTTTGTCATGGGAGATAATCGAAATAATAGCTCCGACAGCCGCTACAGAGATGTAGGGACAATAAAAAAATCAGATATTATCGGAAAAGCCGTACTCAGAGTATGGCCCCTAAATCAACTGGGATTAATTAAGTAGAGGATGATATAATGAATATTCAATGGTACCCGGGACATATGACCAAAACTAAAAGAATGATCTTAGAAAATCTTAAATTAGTAGATATAGTCATTGAGTTAGTTGATGCCCGTATTCCTCTCAGCAGTAAAAACCCAGATATCGATGGATTTGCTAAAAACAAACATCGAATGTTGGTTATGAATAAATCAGATTTAGCTAATTCAGAAATTACAAAACAATGGATTTCCTATTTCGAAAAACAAAACTTTACGGTTATATTAGTAAATTCTATCAACGGTAAGGGTATTGCTGAAATATCTACTGCCGCTAAAGAATTGATGAAAGAAAAGCTTGCTCATGATCTAGCTCGCGGAAGAATTTTTAGACCGATTCGTGCTATGGTGGTTGGAATCCCCAATGTAGGAAAATCTACCTTTATTAATAAATTGGTAGGAAAAGCTAGTACTAAAACTGGAGATCGTCCTGGCGTTACAAAAGGAAAACAATGGATCAAAATAAAGAAGGATTTAGAGCTTTTAGATACGCCAGGAATCCTATGGCCTAAATTTGAAGATATAGATGTAGGCTTAAAATTAGGTTTTACTGGTGCGATAAAAGATGATGTTTTAGACCAACAAACCTTAGCTATTGAATTAATCCGTCATCTACAAACTCATCTTCCTGAAACATTACAAAATCGGTATGGAATAGATCCTGAAGTACAACAAGCAGCAGAAGATGTATTAAAGTCTATCGGTCAACGAAGAGGCTGTCTTGTTACGGGTGGAGTAATTGATACTATGCGTACTTCTCAAATACTATTAGATGAATTTCGCGGTGGCAAATTAGGATTTATTACCTTAGAAAAACCCCCAACACTTTTACAGCAAAGTGATTAGGAAACTAGTCACTTTTTTTCTGCTATCATTTTGAATCATTTAAACCGAAATATATGTTATAAGGGGGCTATTATGACTACCATACCTATTGAAACTATAAAAAAACTACTGAAAAAGTATGATATAGAGAATATACCCACAGCAATAGCACAATATAAAAACGATCCTAGATCTGGTGTAAAAGCACTTTTACACCAACTGGAACAAAAATATGCAAAATACGAACTAGAATTAAAAAGACTTAAATCGATGATGATCTATGAAGATAAGTATTACAAAAACGGCATTCACTATATTGCAGGCATTGATGAAGTAGGCAGAGGGCCATTGGCTGGACCTGTTATGGCTGCAGCTGTAATTCTTCCCAAAGATTGTATCATACTAGGCATCAATGATTCAAAAAAATTATCAGAATCAAAAAGACTATCCTTGTTTCAAGAAATCCAAGAAAAAGCGATCTCTATTGGAATCGGCATGGTGGATGTAGAAACAATTGATACCATTAATATACTGCAGTCTACCTATAAAGCTATGGATCAAGCGCTACACAAATTGACAATAACCCCACAAATTTTGTTAGTAGATGCTGTACATATTCCTACTACGCCACTTCCGCAAGAAGGCATTACTCAAGGAGATAGTAAAAGTATGTCTATCTCAGCTGCTAGTATCATTGCTAAGGTAACAAGGGACAGGCTTATGGTACAGTTGGACGTCCTATATCCTCAATATGGCTTTAACAAAAACAAAGGCTATGGTACTAAAGAGCATATTGAAGCCATCCAAGCTTACGGTTTATGTCCCATCCATCGAAAAACCTTTACATCCAATTTTGTAGCGTTGTAACTGTACTACTCCCTGATGTACAGGGATACTAAATATTACGGATCTCAGAAAAAGTATGTGGTGGTAAGGCAAATATATAAATCTGGAAACAACTGCAACAAAGGAGCGCGTCCCAGATTTCAACTAAACTTACCCTTTGCACAAGCGCGATTTTGCAGTTGTTGTAAGATTTATATATTTGCCTTACCACATACTTTTTTTGAGATCCAATATTACTATTGTGCAGAGGAGTGACTGCATTTATGAAAATAACAAATCAACTGTCTATCAACCCAAAAGCTGCACAAGCTTTTCATTCATCTAAGACTACTCCACCATTACGAATAGGTGAAACCATTCGCGGAGAGATTATAGATATAAAACAAAATCAAGTAACGCTTCGATTACATGATGGATCTATGCTCAATGCTCGCACGCTTATATCCATGGATGCAAAAATGGGACAAATGATGTTTTTCCATGTTCAGTCAACCACTGCTTCTGAAGTACTAGTTGAGGTACTACCCAAAAATATGCATGATCCGCAGATGGATATGCTCTTAGATGCATTGACTGCTGCCAAACTTCCTGCTACAAAAGAAAATTTAGAAATGGTGAAAGCACTCAGGGATCATCAACTGCCTATTGATAAACAAACGCTTCATGAAACTACCTATCATATAAAAAGCAATGCTCAGGCTACTTTAGAAAAAGTACTTTTTTTGCTAGAAAGTGAATTGCCAATTCATGAAAAAAATCTATCTCAGTTGGATGGACTATTCAATAAAACAACCTCTATAGAAAAATACCTTTCGCACCTTGTAAATGACATTATGTCTTTATCTGATGAAAATCTTAAAAAACAAATTATAGATATATTTTTATCTGATAATAATAATATTGCGAGTTCATCACTTAAACAGCTTGAAACTTCTAAGGTACAGTCTTCACCAATTGAAATCCAGCACCCATTAATACAAAGTGCTGATGTTCACATGCTCCCCAAAGATCTACAACAGTTTATAATAAATAATCATGAGTTTTTACAAGATATACAGCTTCCAAATATGCAACACGAAGCTTCTCTACCTATATCTCAAGAAATAAGGGTTCAGTTATCTCAAACTTTTCCAGAAGGTAAGGAAGTACTATCTCCAATCTTTGACGATAAAAATATGTGGAATCTCTTTTGGGAATCTGTACAAAATCAAAATAATAGTAATTTTACGCCAACTAATTCTCAAAGCTTCCGAGATAAGCAATTTACTCAATCGTTTACTCGTTTGTTTTTTTTAAATCCTAATGAAAATCATGACATCACGAATACAAATCAAGTTTTAAATGATCTTTATACAAAGATTATTCGCAGTCATGATCTTCTATCGTCTTCTCTTGAAACTAAATCTCAAGAATTGATAAAATCATTAGGCTCAGCAAAGGATCAATTGGAATTTATTCACCATCTATCAAAACACCACGAGTATATTCCTATCCCTTTTTGTATGGGTGATCAAA
>CALKRZ010000182.1 GCA_937989765.1 uncultured Clostridia bacterium
AAATAAAAAGTTCTGTATTACTTTTTTTGTATTCTTCATTTTGTTTTTGGTATACAACAATCTGATCCGTAAGTGCTTGTCTCTTTTTTGGGAATAAAAATAAAAAAATATAAAAAGACTGAATCCTATACAAGAAACGCCTATGGTTACAACGAGTGCAATGAACATATAATGAACACCTACTGCTTTCTAAGGTAATATGTGATTTGTGTAAGTAGCAATTTAGGCAACTGAAAATAAATAACTGGTGCATTTAGTTATAACCATTTATAACTTAGTCATGCTGTAGTATATTATATCAAACTGAATATAATTAATCAAATATAATTATAATTAAACTTGATAAATTATATTTGATTATATATAATAAGGATAATGCACTTCGAATAAGATTTGAGAGGGGAAAAATATGCCAAATCATCATGATAAAGAAGATGAGATTATGACTATTAGTGAAGTCGCTGAGTACTTAAAGATTAGCGAGGTTACTACCTATAAATTTGTTCAAGAAGGCAAAATTCCTGCATTTAAAGTAGGACGTCATTGGCGTGTACAAAGAAGTGGTTTATCAGAGTTTATAGAGAATCAAAGATGGGGAGAGCGGCTCTGATTGAAAAGGATGCATATGGAGAATAAATATGAGTAAACAAAGAACATCTATTACTACATCATTTTTTTACGGTTGGATTATTTTAATGATTGCAGCATTGGGCTTGTTTTTTTCAGGTCCTGGCCAAACATATTCTATTTCGATTTTTATTGATTCATACATCAATAGATTTCAATGGAGTCGTTCTATGGTTTCTGCTTTTTATTCAGCGGCTACGTTAACAGCAGGTTTATTTCTTCCATATGTCGGTAGGTTAATTGATGTACTCGGACATAGGAAAATGTTTTCTATTATACCTACTTTACTAGGGATTGCATGTTTATGGATGAGTTTTGTAAATGCTCCTTTTATGCTATTTATTGGCTTTATGGGTTTGAGATTGTTTGGTCAAGGTTCTATGACTTTATTACCCTCCACTTTAGCCCCCCAATGGTTTGTGCAGCGAAGAGGGTTAGCTGTAAGCCTTATGGGACTTGGGGGAGTACTGGGTTCTGCTGTTCTGCCGGTTTTCAATAATTGGATGATTACCCTATCTGGCACAGCATTTGCATGGCGGTTTTGGAGTATAGCATTAATTTTATTTATGGCGCCTATTGGATGGATGTTGGTAAAAAATCGTCCTGAAGATATAGGACAAAAGCCAGATGGAAAAATGAAGGAACAAGGTCTAGAAACAGCAAAGGCTTTTGTGACCCCTATCCATGTGGGAGAGCATTCTTGGACACTAAAACAAGCTATGAAGACGCGGGCATTTTGGTTTATGCTGTTCTGCATGATGATTCCAGCCATGATTAATACTGGAATAACATTTCATATCATATCTATTATGAAAAACAAAGGGTTTTCATCTAGTTTTGCGGCCTCTCTACTAAGTATAATGGCTGTCGTACACTTATTAGTAAATTTTATTGCAGGATATATTATAGATCAAGTCAAGGTTCATCATGTGAAAACGGTTAATTTTGCTTTTTTTATGCTGGTGCTTTTACTTATATTGTATGGTAATTCTAAAACCACCTTGATTTTATATGCTGTTTTTCATGGTATATTTAGTGCATTTGATAGCATTAGTACAGAAGTCCTTTGGCCTAATTATTTTGGCAGACAGCATTTGGGCAGTATTCGAGGTCTGACCATGACTGCTATGGTAATTGGTTCTGCTTTAGGTCCTCTACCTTTCGGTTTTGCATATGATCTGTTCCAAGGATATAAAGAAATTATGTTATTGATGATGGTATTTCCTCTCTTGGGAAGTATTGCAGCTTTTTTGTCCTCAGCTCCCATATATCAAGAATGAAAACAATACAACATAGAAAGGAGAAAGGACATGTCTGCACAAGAACATCCGTCATATCAACAGGAAGCAGAGCGATTACAATATACTATGGAATATATGGATCAGGTCATTAAAGCAACTGATGAGTATAAAACTGTATATAAAGCAAATATCAAAGAAGCGTATGTGAATCTGGACTATCTAGACAGCAGTTTGAGCTATGCGAATATCATGCTGAATACGAAGTTTTTGGAAATGACAGAAAAATCATATGACGGTTTAAAAAGAACAAGAAAAAAGCCGTATTTTGCAAGGATTGATGTGAAGACTGTTGAAAATCAGGAGGGAGAAGCGCTATATATAGGAAAAACCTCATTATTTAGGGCAGAAGATAATAAATCTCTTATTGTGGACTGGCGGTCTCCTATTGCCAATGTATATTATGAGGGGAGACTCGGAGAAGTAACCTATCAATCCGTGCAAGGAATAGAAAGCATAGAACTAACATTAAAACGACAGTTTACTATTTGTGATGGGCAGTTAGAAAATATAATGGATATTGATATTACGGCTACGGATGCATTTTTGCAAGCTGCGTTAGAAGCGAGTGCCGATGACCGATTGAAAGATATCGCTTCTACCATTCAGTCCGAACAAAACCGAGTCATTCGAGCCGATATGGATAGACCGCTTATTGTTCAGGGAGCAGCGGGAAGTGGGAAAACTACGATTGCGCTTCATCGGATTGCTTACTTTATATATACCTACGAACACCTATTTGACCCAGAGAATTTCATGATCATGGCTCCTAATAACCTCTTTATTAACTATATATCGGAGGTGCTACCGGAGTTAGGTGTAGAGAGGGTAAAGCAAACCACCTATATTGACCTTGTGTTACAGCTTATTGGAAAACAGTATAAGCTCCTAAATCCCGATGAAAAACTTACAACGTTGATCCATGCACAAACGACATCAGAGCCAGAAAGAGAACTGATTAAACGAGCTTCTGCCTTTAAAGGGTCTATGGCATGTAAACAGATGGTAGATAGGTATGTGAATCAGTTAGAGATAAGTTTTACACCTAAAACAGACTTTGCAATAAGAGACCATGTGTTGATGACAGCAGATGAAATCGAAGAAATGTTTTTAAAGCAGCTTTACTATCTTCCCCTTTACAAAAGAATAAATGAAATAAAGAAGACCCTGTCTAATCGTCTAAAAATGCGTAAAAAGTTAATTTTAGAACAAATGGAAGCAGGGTATGATCAACAGATAGACCATTTGCGGTATCATATAGAACCCTCTGAACAACGACGTCAAGAAATTATCGTTCTACTGGATGAACGAGATGAAACCTTGGCTCAACTGCAGAGAGAAATGAAAACAGCTGTAAAGAAATATCTAGATACATTTCCCAAAGGAGCTCTTTTTGAATATTATGAGCAATTAATGACTACAGAAGAAAATATAGCGGCCACTCCTTTAGAAGAATCATTATCAAAAAATCAGATTTCATATCTATGTAGCACAACTAAAAAGTATTTAGAGGAGAAAAAAATAGAAATAGAAGATTGTGCAGCTCTTTTATATCTAAAACATAGAGTGTTCGGTTTTGATAAAAAGATGGGCATTAAAAATATTGTAATCGATGAAGCGCAGGACTTTAGTGTCTTTCAGCTATATGCCCTACGAGAAGTACTAGATACGAATATGTTTACACTACTCGGAGATTTATCCCAAAGCATTCATGGGTACCGCAGTCTAGATAATTGGGAAGAAGTATTAAACCATGTATTTCCTGCTTCTAAGGGGAATTATATGACATTAGAACAAAGCTATCGTACCACCATAGAAGTCATGAACTTGGCGAATGAAGTCATAAAAAAACTAGATCATCCTAGGATTGTACTAGCCAAACCTGTGATCCGTCATGGGAATACGCCAGAACTATGGAGATTTTCACAAGAAAGCACATTAATTCAACAACTGCAGGACAAAATACAAGATGTACAAAAAGAAAAATATAAATCGATTGCACTTATTTGTAAAACCAACGAAGAATGTATGAAAGTTAAAAAAGACCTCGATAAGTGTAAAAAAGTCAAAACTCAATTATTAAGTGAAAAAGTAGAAACCTATGAGGCAGGAGTTGTTATTGTACCTATTCATTTGGCAAAAGGACTAGAATTTGATGTGGTTTTTATTATTAACTTACATGCATCCTACGAAGAAGATCCACTAGATATAAAGCTTCTGTACGTAGCTATGACAAGACCGCTGCATCAACTGTATATTTATCATATAGAAGGCACCCTTCCTATTATGAATCATATAAGCTGTGACTTTTATAATACATTCATTTAGCGTAAGGCAAATTTAAAATAGGAGGTGAGTTAGGTATGCAACAAAAAAGCATACAACAATCTTTACTTCTATGGGCTGCTTGCATGAAACAAATCAAGGAAGATCCCAGTAGTGAGGATAGAATTAAAAAACCAGTACATAAAATCGAAAGCTGTCTGCAAATATCAGGCATCATGCACATCGAATTATTATCTACATTACTTACGTATTACACCATACAATATGTTCAAAATGGTAAAACGAATATCATGCATTTCACCTTAGATGAATTGAAAAATGCATATATATAGTCAACAATTAAATATGAAAATTGGAGGTTCTACATGGTAGCACAAAAGAAAAACTTAAAAATCATCCCTCTTGGTGGTTTAGGAGAGATCGGGAAAAATATCACTGTTTTTGAATATGATGAGGATATGATCATCGTGGATTGTGGGATTGCTTTTCCAGAAGATGATATGCTAGGGATCGATCTCGTCATTCCTGATACAACATACCTAAAAGAAAATAAAGAAAGACTCAAAGGAATTATTCTGACACATGGACATGAAGACCATATTGGTGCAGTCCCTTACGTATTAAGAGATGTAATGGCACCTATATTTGGAACAAGACTTACACTGGGACTGCTAGAAAATAAGCTGATCGAGCATAAGCTAGATTCTAAAGTAGATTTGCAAACTGTACAAGCTGGAGAAACAATCCAGTTGGGTGTTTTCAAAGTAGAATTCATACGTTCCTCCCATAGTATTGCGGATACAGTGGCTCTAGCCATCCATACCCCAGTAGGCATTATTGTACATACAGCTGACTTTAAAATAGACTACAGCCCAATCGAAGGAAAACCTATAGATCTTCCGAGATTCGCCGAATTAGGATCTCAAGGCGTACTACTGCTTATGTGTGATAGCACCAATATTGAGCGCGAAGGATACACAATGTCAGAAAGTACGGTAGGTGAAAGTTTTGAACGTATTTTTGCCAATGTAAAAAGTCGTATTATTGTCGCTACTTTTGCCTCTAATATTCACAGGGTACAACAGATCATTAATGCAGCGATAAAGTTTAATCGTAAGGTAGCCGTTTGTGGCAGGAGTATGGTCAATGTAGTCGGTGTCGCGCGCAACCTAGGCTATTTAAAAGCACCTGAAGAGATCTTTATCGATATCAAAGATATTAATCAATATACCCCAGAACAATTAATGATCGTTACAACCGGCAGCCAAGGAGAACCCATGTCTGCATTAACAAGAATGGCTGCATCAAACCATAGGCAAGTCCAAATCATGCCTGGAGATTTAGTAGTGATCTCAGCGACGCCTATACCTGGTAATGAGAAAATGGTCTCAAGAGTGATCAATCAGCTTTTTGAAAAAGGTGCAAAGGTAGTATATGAGGCACTAGCGGATATTCATGTTTCCGGTCATGCATGTAAAGAAGAATTAAAACTCATTCATAATATTGTGAGACCTAAGTATTTTATGCCAGTACATGGTGAATATCGACATCTCAAACAGCATGCTTTTTTTGCACATAAGATGGGTATGCCCATAGAGAATACTTTTGTGATGAGTATTGGACAAATCCTAGAAATGAATAGTGATGAGGCAAAAATCGCAGGAAAAGTTCCATCAGGCAGTATATTTGTAGACGGTCTGGGCGTAGGGGATGTAGGAAATATTGTAATGCGGGATCGCAAGCATTTATCCCAAGATGGACTGGTTATTGTTATTATCATGATCGAAAAGCAAACGGGCGCGATACTCTCAAATCCTGATATCATATCAAGAGGATTTATATATGTACGAGACTCGGATGAACTAGTGCAGCAAATGCGTCAAATTGTAAAAAATACACTTTCCAAGCATGAAGGGAAAAAGTGGGGCGTGATCAAAGGTACTGTGAAAGATGAATTAAAAGGTTTCTTATATGCCAAAATTAAAAGAAATCCTATGATACTTCCTGTTATTATTGAAATTTAAGGATTTCTGCAAAAGTATGTGGTTGGTAAGGTAAATATATAAATCTGGAAACAACTGCAACAAAGGAGCGCGTCCCAGATTTCAACTAAGCTTACTCTTTGCACAAGCGCGATTTTGCAGTTGTTGGAAGATTTATATATTTGCCTTACCACATACTTTTGCAGAGATCCAGATTTAATAAATACCGCCTTTATCTACTCAAAGTAGATAAAGGCGGTATTTTTTAAGACTCAAAACGGGTCTGAATTTTTGCTTGAACGAGTGAGTGTCATCTTCAACTGGATCATTTCCCATATTTATATATTCTGCTGAAGGATAGAGGGTATGAAGCGCTTGGGCAAGATGGATAATGAGTGTTTCTGAAAGTCCCCCTATGGATAGATCAGTTTTCAAAAAATAGCTCCAACAGTGTCCACTGGGGCATACTCCAGCAGAGATCATGCCAACAATAGTATGATCTATTTCAGCCACGAGGATGAGATGGTCTAGTCGATAGGCATGGGCAATGAGTTTGCGATATCGTAAGTCATCGGTGATGCGCTGATATTTTTTCCTAGCAGTAGTATTCCAACTTTTTTTCAGATGAAGAAGCTGAGGATAATCTTGATGTACCGATCTTCTGATTACGGCAGTAGGATAATTTGTTTTAAACCTACTGATATGATTTCTAATGTTGCTATATTGCTTACCAGACAAAGTAATAAGATTTTGAATGCCAAAGTAGCGTTCTACACCTTGCAGAGGTTGGAGTTTAAAATATGAATAAAAATTTTTCGAGGTACTTAAAAAATCAATCTGCTTATCATTTATTCTATTTACCATTGTTACAGATTTACGATTCCTATTATAGTGGCAACAATACTGCATACATTTGTACAGTGTTTCTACCACTTGATCTGCAGTTCCATTTCCTAAAGGCAGAGCCCATAGATAAAGATAATCTTTTCGGCTCTGCACAAATGTGATAAACATATTATCCACGAGCTTCCATAAAACTTTTGTTCTGCTTGTTTGGACATAAATCCATAACCATGTGAAATTCCAAGAAAATTCATCGGTAAAATATACAGTGTTTCTCATATATTCTTCATATAATTTTTTGTCGGTTAGTTGTAATGGATGAAAGATCCAATCTCCAAGTTTTACATTCTCTGAATTTGAAGTTTTCACCAATGTTCACCACCTATTGCAAATAAATTCTATATCTTTCTAGATTTAGGACAGGATGGAATTTTGTTTTAAAATTTATGAGTCCTTTGATACCAGAATCGTGTCCTACATTCATAAGTTGCATATTTGGATTTCTTTTAATGAGTTCTTTGGCCACATGAATAATAAGGGCTTCTGATAATCCATTATAACCGTCTAAAACTTTCAAAAAGTATCCCCAGGATTGATGATCTGGAGTCAAACCGCTGGTAGCCATGCCTACAATTTTGTCTCCAGCTTCAGCAACAAAAATAGTATGATGTAAGAGAGTATGATATCGGAGGACAACTCTATATCTAATATCATCAGTGATGGAATGATACTTTTCTCCACGGGTACTGTTCCACTCTTCCTTTAATCGCAAGAGCTTTTTATAGTCTTTGGTAATATAGGGCCTAATTGTGATTTGGGAATTTTTTCGATAAAACCTATTGATATGATTTCGAAGATTTGCATATTCACCACCGGCAAGGCTACAGAGTTTTGGAAGGCTATAAATTCTTTCAATTCCTTTCAAGGTTTTTGTCATAAAATAAGATGAAAATTTTGATGATGATTGTAGAAATTCCAGTTCGGGACTAGTAATGACTTTTACAATTGTATTCGCCCTACTGTGACCATTATATTCAAAACAAAACCTCATGGATTTATAGAGTACTTCTAATAATTGATCAGGAGTAGCTGTTCCAAAAGGCAGACACCGTAGGTAAAGCCTTTTTCTTCTAGTGAGAACAAACGTTACAAGAAGATTATCTACAATTTTCCAAATGATTTTTTCCTTTGAAGATTGGGAGCAGGACCATAGAAAAGCAAAATTATAGTAAAAATTTTGAAGAGGGAATAAACTGTTTTGCATATATTTTGTGTACATGGCTTGATCCTTGAGTCTGATTTTATAAAATGTCCAGTCAAGGAGTATAAGAGAATCTGAATGAATCTGTATTTTTCCCACTATTTCGTACCACCTCTCAGTAAAAAAGGAGTGTCCTACTATACTATATGAAATACAAAACTTTTATGTGATATTATTCTACTTCAGTATCATAAAACTCTGTATAGCTGAGGGCATAAAGCAGAGGGGTATAGCGGATAGAGAGATACGTGGGATAATCCATTTTTTTAAATCCTTTAAAACTGGGAAATACATTGGCTTCGATCAGCCAAATCTTCTCATCTTCATCAATGGCGATATCAATACCAAATTCAGAAAAATGCTCCTTGGTTTCTTCAAGATAAACACAAAATTTTTGACAAAAATCAACGATCTTCTGGGTATTTATAGTATGATCGGATTGGGCAGGAAATGCAGCGGATAATGCTTGTTCTAATGGAAGGGCATAGCCATTACGAGAAATGTTAGTAAGTAAGCTACTTCCACCTGCGACTCTGCATTCGATTCCAGTACACTGCCAAGTTTCTTGATTAGGCTTTTGCATGACAACACGGATATCAAATACGGAATGATTTACTTTTGCCAAGTTGAGACATTTTTGAACTATATATTTTTCAAAAAAGCAGGGATTGTTCTCGAAAAAAACTTTTAGAGCATTATGATCTTGGAGTAGAGTTTCTTCTACTTCTTTTTTGCGATAGTCAAAAATATGATATTGTCCTTCTTTTTTTTCTAGGATGCAGATGCCCCTGCCTCTAGAAAGGTGGGTGGGCTTTAAGATCATCTTATGGTGTTGATCTATAAAATGCTGTAACTGCTTAAAATTTACAGTATTTTCAGTAGGAGGAAGATAGGTGCTTAACATTTCATGAGATTTTATATAGTTATAGAGCTCATGTTTTGTGAAACGATATGAATTAAACACTTTATTATTTGTGATTTTTTTTAATTTTGCGATATCGACAGAGGTAGAATGAAAATATCTTCTATAAATCACACTAGGGATCGGGAAGGAGCCGTATTCCCAAGTAGTGTTTTGATAATCATAGTACATCCCATAAATGATTTCTTTATCCCAATCGATGGATTTTGTTGAAAAAGCACATATAAGCCCTCCGATTTTTTCATATACCCCGAAGCGGTCACAATATTTTTGCATATGGGCAGGATCATATTTATGCGTATGATCTCCCAAAAGCAGACCTATTACTGGACCTAAGATAATTTTTTTGTCTATTATTTTCATTTGATAGGTTAAATTGGTTGGAATAGAAAGTAGGTTCTGAAGCGTAGAAGAGAGTCTAATCATAATGGGTTTGCCGTACTGATTATCATGATGCATTTCTACATGAAGAGCTTCCATATGAGCAGAAGCTTTTTTTTGGCCAAAGCATATTTCGCTGGTTACAGTATCCTCCTCTATAAAAGAGGAGGGAATGTAGATGATGGGATGTTCATCAGGGATTACTTTTAGGATGATCCACATATAAAGCCTCCATATTCATAGTACTATGATAACATATGAAGGAAATATATATTTGATGTATAGGAAATCCACTGTAAAAGTCAAAGTTCACTTTAATATCCTAGTTCTTCTCCCACAAGAATAACTTTAATGCGATCTTTATGACGAGACATTCGAGTCACGAGTACTTGACAGCAGATACAGTCTTCACACATACAATCATGGCAATAACCGGTCTTTTCGCAGGGAGTATTTTTATGTAGACGAATCGCATTAATAGGAGAAGAATAATTTCGAATCCGCTTCATAGCTGTTTCTTCATCAGAAGTAATCTTATTCATTCCTGCTACAATGAGTACCTGACTAGGCCCATAAATCAAGGCAGCGATACGGTTTCCATTCCCATCGATATTCACAAGCTTTCCATCTAGAGTGATGGCATTGGAACTCATCAGATAGGTATCACAGCTTAGTGCCTTATGACAAATATCTGTAGCTTCTTGCAAAGTTGCGGCAGCACCCCGATCGAGCAAGGTATAGTTTCTTTCTTTTAAAGATTCAAAAAGTCCTATTTCCGCAAGTGTCATGGATCCTCCCCATGAAACCGATGCGCCATCTGGGATCAATTCCAGTACTTTATGGACAGCTTCTTCTTTGGTTTCACAGTAGTATCCAGACATATTCCTCTTTTCAAGACAAGCAATGACTTTCTTTGCAGTTAAAGCATAATACTTTTGTGTAGGTGTCATCGTAATTCCTCCTTATATAGTGTAAAAAGTGATTTTGGACAAAGAATAAACCCAGTAGCTGGATGGGTTATAATCAATCAAGTGGCTATATTATAC
>CALKRZ010000183.1 GCA_937989765.1 uncultured Clostridia bacterium
AAATGAAACATATTATAAATCTAGCCAAAAAAGAAGAAATCTCTGTGAAGTTTATGGTAGGAGGGGCTGTAATCACCAAAGAGTATGCAGAAGAAATAGGTGCCGATGGATACTCAGAAGATGCGATAGGGGCAGTGCGCCTAGCCCAAAGTCTTCTCAAGCAGAAATAGATGGATCGAGAAAGAAGAGTAATAAAAAAGGGATCTTAGAAAAAGTATGTGGTGGTAAGGCAAATATATAAATCTGGAAACAACTGCAACAAAGGAGCGCGTCCCAGATTTCAACTAAACTTATCATTTGTACAAGCGCGATTTTGCAGTTGTTGGAAGATTTATATATTTGCCTTACCACATATTTTTTCTGAGATCCTAAAAAAGATGCATCGGCATCTTTTTTATTACTCTCTTTTCTCAAGTTGATTTTTGATTTTGACGATTCCTTCTACATTGGCAATAAGCTCACCCGCGAGTTCTGTTTCATAGTTGGTATTGACGATCCCACTGAGGGTCACAATCCCTGCATGTACTCTAGGTTTGATAGAATGATGTGCAATAGTAGAAGTATTTAAAGATTGCTGCACCCGACTGGTTAGTGTAGCATCATCCGATAATGTATCTGCTGTTTCGATACGAATATTGCTCGCTACATGTTTGACTCCAAGCACTTCTCTAGCCACTTCCAAGGCACGTACTTCATCAGCCAGTACACGGACAGAACCAATAAGCGTTGCAGCACCGCCTTCTACCCTTGCACTTACATTTTTCAGATGATGTGCATTGACACAATGCCGCAGACCTGCTTCTATTTTTTCTTTGATTTGTTTATCTGTAAGACTTCCATCCATGACGATCGTAATATTGTTTTCGATTTTTCTTACATCTTCAAAGCTTTGTACGATCTTCATAGCTTCTATTTTATCCGATAGACAGTCTACAAATCCAGAGATATGCACATTATTTTTTTTTACTTCTATATTAATATCCATCCCATCAGCCTGAAGTTGATCTTCTAGCGCTGCTTTAATATTATGCACCAATTGAGAGTCGCGATCCATGATCCTCTTCCTTTCTCTTTAGAAAATAGGTTATACCTTTTCGCATATCAGACATATATTTAAAGTAGATTTATAAATATCTATGGATAGTATCTGTCAAATTCATTTAAATTATAAGCACTACTATAGATGATAGATCATAAATATTGTAACTTTGTATAAATGACCAAATGTTACCTAGTCAAAGGAATAAATCGCAGCTCAGCTACAGTTTATTAATCATCGTCGGAGCTTGAACTCCCACGCATAGTAGAAATTTCTCTACCACTTATAAAAGTGAGAGATTTATATCGATGGTAAATAGTTAATAAATAACAGATAAAAAATTCCCAAATCAGTAGTAAAAGATGGTATAATAAGATAAGATCATAGTAATGAGGTGTATATATTGAATTCTCTAATGAACACACTTGCTGAACTAAAGCTCACAAGTATGAATATTCCCCATATTAAACTGACAGACTTGGTTGATATTGCAGTCGTAGCCTATCTAATCTATAAGATCGTGACTTGGATCAAAGATACAAGAGCATGGACACTTTTTAAAGGGATATTGGTTATTTTTATCGTCAGTGCCATTGCTTTTTTTCTTCAGTTAAATACACTTTTATGGATTTTTTCCAATACCATTTCTGTAGGTATTATTGCTGTTATTGTTGTTTTTCAACCAGAATTACGAAAAGCACTGGAACAATTGGGAAGAGGGCATATTTTTTCTTCTTTTTTAATATTTGAAGACCCCAAAGAAAAAGAAAAGCTGAATACGAATACGATAGAAGCAGTCATCAAGTCAGTAGACCAAATGTCATCCGTCAAGACAGGTGCTCTTATTGTATTTGAACAGGAAATCAAGTTAGGAGAACATGAACAAACGGGCATCACGATAGATGCAGCTGTAACCAGTCAGCTTCTACTCAATATTTTTGAACATAATACGCCCCTCCACGATGGAGCAGTTATCATCAAAAATAACCGTATAGCCGCAGCTACTTGCTACCTTCCCCTCACAGAAAGCCAAGATTTGAGCAAAGATTTGGGTACTAGGCATCGGGCAGCTATTGGGGTGAGTGAAGTATCAGATGCCATCGTGGTCATTGTCTCAGAAGAAACAGGAGCGATATCTGTAGTAAAAGGTGGAACTTTAACTCGGAATATAGAAGTAGAGATAGTAAGAAATATGCTTATGTCCACTTCTAAAAAGAAGAACGGTAAAAATAAACTGGTACTATGGAAGGGTAGACATCATAATGAATGATCTATTAGCAAAAAATTTAGGATGGAAGTTATTTTCAATTATTGCTGCCATTATACTTTGGTTTATGGTCATCAATATCGAAAATCCAATGGATAGTAAATCTTTTTCTAATATTCCTGTAAAGATTATTAACGAAGATACCATTGCAGGCCGACAGCTCATTATGACCAACCGAGAAGAATTAGAAAATGCGAGGGTGACGATTACTGTACGAGCTACACGGCGAGCGTTAGAGGAGCTAACTGCGAATAGAGGATTGATTACTGCCACCGTGGATCTTAGACATTTTACGAATATTGGGGTTACACAACCTAGTCAAATCGCAATCAATGTATCTTTGCCTAATACCAAAGATCCACTAGAGATGACGCAGCAATATCCAAGGATGTTGACAGTGGTTCTAGAAAAAAACCTAACCGTGCAGCAGAATATCCGAATAGAACCTAGGGGAGATGTAGCTCAAGGGTATATGTTATATGGGTTGAAGTCTGATCCAAACATTATACAGCTCTCAGGCGCTGAATCAGATATTGAACGGATCTATGCAGTGAAAGTATCTGTAGATGTCTCAGGGGCTTCTGCATCTTTTACAGTAAATAAAGAACCTAAGATTTACGATAAAGAAGGAAATGAGATATTAGGACTTGGTAAAGATATTAAGAGTGTACAAGTAGAAATACCGATCATGAAGAAAAAGCTGCTTTCCTTAAAACTACCACCGATTACAGGGCTACCAGCAGAAGGATTTACTTTATTCAATGTGGGAGTAGAACCAAAGCTCATTGAAGTCGCAGGAGATCCAGAGGTGATTGACCGTCTTACACAGATAGATTTATTACCCATCTCACTGAATAATCTTACCGATAATCAGATTTTTACGCAGGATGTAGCAGCCTTACTTCCTAGGGGAATCATGATTATTGATACGATTAAGCAGGCAAAGATTACAGCAGAAATCAAGAAAATGGGCTATAAAGAATTTGCCATCCCCATAAATCAGTTACAAATCAATATACCGGAAGGTGTACAAGCTGTTTTTGTATCTAGTGTAGTGCCCATTACGCTTCGTGGTATTGAAGAGGTGATCAACAACATTACACAAGAGATGATCGAAGCGAGTGTAAATCTCACAGGATATGGAGCAGGTCGTCATGAAGAAGTGCCGGTATACTTAAGATTACCAGAAGGCATCACTCGAGTAGGAGATCCACCCACCCTTATAGTAGAAATAAAGAAGGAACAGGGCGAAGAAGTGGTTGAAACATCGGGTACAGATACGGTACCTATTACACCCTCTCCAGTACCAGATGCCAATCCATAAGATAAAAGTATTTTATTTAACGAACCCGAGGGGTTCTTTTTTTTGGAAAAAAGCCTAAACTTTCCTCCATTTCTTGCATATAAATATAATATAAAACCAGTAAGCTTGGTTGTATATACCACATATGAAAGTTGTATACATTCTTCCAAGAAACTATTGTGAGCACTATAGGAGAGTGCTATAATAAACAAGGATTACAATAGAATTTTGATAATAGACGACAAGCTTTATATAGAAATATGCAGGGGGAGGACGAAAGATGGGAAGATTATTTGGAACGGATGGGGTAAGAGGAATTGCGAATCAGGAACTAACGGCAGAACTAGCCTATAAATTAGGTCAAGCAGGAGCCTATGTGTTGACCAAGGAAACACATCATGAAGCCAAGATATTAGTAGGAATGGATACCAGAAGATCAGGGGACATGTTAGAATCTGCATTGATCGCTGGGATTTGTTCTGTAGGAGCGCATGCCATTTCTATTGGAGTAGTGCCTACTCCCGCAGTGGCACATCTGGTACGGGAGTATGGCGTAGATGCTGGGGTTGTTATTTCCGCATCCCATAATCCAGTAGAATACAACGGGATTAAGTTTTTTGACAGTGAAGGATATAAACTGCGGGATGAACTCGAGGAAGAAATAGAAGCCATCATTTTAGATCATGCGGAAGTACTTCCACAACCCATCGGTGACAAAGTCGGAACAAAAATAGTCAAAGAAGATGCCTTAGATGATTATATGACCTATCTTACAGCGACGATGGATGTGGACTTGACAGGAATCAGAGTAGCCATTGACTGTGCCAATGGAGCAGCCTACAAGGCAGCCCCACTCGTTCTGATGGAACTCGGCGCAGACGTTCATGTGATTCACAATGAGCCTGATGGTACCAATATCAATAAAAATTGTGGTTCAACCCATATGGAAGATTTAGCGAACTATGTAAAAGAAGTAGGCGCTCAAATCGGGTTAGCCTTTGATGGAGATGCAGATCGCTGCTTGGCATTGGATGAAAATGATAAATTGATAGATGGGGATCAGATCATGGCCATCTGTGGCATTCACATGAAAGCACAAGGCAAACTGCCGCACAATACCATCGTAGCTACGGTGATGAGCAATCTAGGGTTTTTTATAATGGGAAAACAACAGGGTATTCACATTGAACAAACCAAAGTAGGAGACCGATACGTACTAGAAGAAATGATCAAGGATGATTTTAAATTGGGTGGAGAACAGTCGGGGCACATCATATTTTTGGATCATAATACAACGGGAGATGGCGTGCTGACAGGGCTTAAGCTTTTATCCGTACTCAAAAAGACTGGAAAAAAAGCATCAGAATTAGCAGCAGTCATGGAGATCTTACCCCAAGTGTTGGTCAATGCCAAAGTAAGCAATGACAAGAAATATACTTATATGGAAGATATAGAGATCAAACAAGCCATCGACCAGTTAGAAGCCAAATTTGCGGGTGATGGGAGAGTGCTGATTCGTCCATCGGGTACAGAGCCATTAGTGCGTGTGATGATCGAAGGCAAAGATCAAGAAGAATTGACCAAAGCAGCAGAAAAGCTAGCAAAATTGATTCAAGAAAGACTTCAGTAGATATAAAGGAGGAGTCATACAGTATGTGTGGAATCGTAGGATATATAGGAAATAAAGAAGCATCCCCTATTTTAATAGATGGGCTTAAAAAACTGGAATATAGAGGATACGACTCAGCAGGCATCGCCGTATATCATAATGAGTCATTACAAATCACCAAAACCAAAGGAAGACTGGTTGCATTAGAAGAAAAACTGCAGGGAAACGAACTGACAGGGAGTGTGGGCATCGGACATACCAGATGGGCTACGCACGGAGCTCCTTCTGACGTGAATTCTCATCCACATGGCAATAGTACCCAAACCATAGCCGTAGTGCATAATGGGATCATAGAAAATTATTTGACACTAAAAGAAGAACTTCAAGCAGATGGAGTCGTATTCTTATCAGAGACGGATACAGAAGTAGCTGCTCATTTGGTTGACTTGTATTATAATCAGTGTGGAGATTTAATAGATGCAGTCATCAAGACGATGGGTAGGATCGAAGGTTCCTACGCGCTAGGCGTGGTATGTAGGGATCATCCTGATCTTCTAGTAGCAGCCCGCAAGGACAGTCCACTGATTGTAGGACTTGGCAAGGGAGAAAACTTTGTAGCATCAGATATCCCAGCCATCCTTCAGTATACGCGAGATATTTATCTACTGGATGATCATGAGATCGCTGTGGTGACTAGAGATGATATTAAGATCATAAATAGGAATAAAGAAGAAGTCAAAAAAGAAATCTATAAAGTAACCTGGGATGTAGCAGCGGCTGAAAAAGGTGGATATGAACACTTTATGCTTAAAGAAATATTTGAACAGCCTAAAGCAGTACGAGATACCTTGCTTCCACGACTTCCTCAGAATAAAGAGGAAATCGTACTCGATGATATTAAGCTTTCCCAAAAAGAATTGGAAAAAATCAACAAAATCTATATCGTAGCCTGTGGAACGGCCTATTATGCAGGATTAATCGGCAAATATCTTATTGAACGAGTAGGTCGCATCCCAGTGGTAGCAGAAGTCGCTTCAGAATTCCGATATCGAGATCCTATCATGGATGAAAATACGCTACTCATCCTTGTATCCCAATCAGGTGAAACAGCAGACACAGTAGCAGCCATGCGGAGAGCCAAAAAAGCAGGGGCAAGAGTACTCGGCGTGGTCAATGTAGTAGGCAGCACCATTGCAAGAGAAGCAGATGATCTCCTCTATACATGGGCAGGACCTGAGATTGCGGTAGCTTCTACCAAGGCATACTCTACACAAGTCGTTGCGATGTACCTCATTGCGTGTCATATTGCTATGGAAACTGGAAAGATGAGTACTGCTGAATTTATCGAGTTGCGTAAAGAACTCCATACCATCCCAGATAAAATCGATGAAATATTAAAACAAGCAGATAAACTCAAAGAATATGCAGATCATTATATGAGTTCTAAAAATGTATTTTATATCGGACGTGGACTAGATTTTGCAGTATCTATGGAAGGCTCTCTCAAACTCAAAGAGATCGCCTATGTGCATAGCGAACCCTACGCTGCAGGAGAATTAAAACATGGCCCTATTGCCCTGATCGAAGATGGCACACTCGTGATCGGGATCGTGAGTCAAGAAGAGCTATTTGACAAAACGGTCAGTAACCTAAGAGAAGTCAAAGCGAGAGGCGCAAAGATTCTCGCCATAGCCCAAGAAGGTCACACAGAAATAGAAAAGACCGCAGACGATGTGATCTATGTACCTAGAACCCACTGGATGTTCACACCCATACTAGCCAATATTCCACAGCAATTGTTTGCGTATTATATGGCAACAGGGTTGGGGCATGATGTCGATAAACCACGGAATTTAGCGAAGAGCGTTACGGTAGAATAAAATGACTATACATAGGGGTAAGGTATCCTTGCCCCTGTGTATAGTCATTCTGCATTCTTTGGCAAGTATGCAGATGGTATTCATGTTGTGGGTCTCCATCTTCATTGAGGATAAAGAAATTCTTACCACATTCGCAAAATATTCTATACATAAAAATCCTCCTTGAACCTTGTAACGTTCAATAGAAATTCTTGTGTAATATAGATCGGAGGTGCAGCAATTTTTTTGATACTTGAGAAAGTATCCATATCATGCAATAATTCTAGTAAGACTTTACAATTTAGAAATACTTTTTAGGAGGTGAAGGGATGATCGTGTATAAAGATACATCTGAATTTGGATGGGATGAGGATAATGGCATTGGTGAAATGCTCATACAGCAGATCATTGCGGGTACAAAAACTGCAACATGCAGTTTTAAGGACGCATATTCGAAAGATGAATTAGACCAAGTATATTCTACGAAGGGAAGAAATGTAACAGTAGTCGATAAGTATGGGATTCCAAGATGTAATATATTTATTGAGGATATTTTTAAGACTACCTTTGGAAATCCTGATAGGAGGCTTGTCAAAGGGGAAGGAGATGGTGAAGATATAGAAAAGTTTCAAGAAGATCACCGCAAGGCTTGGAATGCTACAATGGGAGATCAGCCGTTAATGAATGACACTATCTTAATTGTTGAACTATTTAGATGCATAGAAGTAAGTGAATGAAATCTTTATAAAATGACAGCAGGACTCAATATTCTAGGGAGTCTGTGTGGTAATGGTAAATATAATAAATATTTTCTTGATAGATAGGGGGGTAATTTTGAAGAGAAAAAAAGTGCTATTTACAGTTTCAGGCATGATTTTAGTCTTTCTGATTTTAGGGATAGTAGTACAGATGTATGCTCCAAAGCCGGTCATCAGTGAAACGAAAAATATTAGTATCTGGAAGGTAGTATATGATGGGGCTGCAATATCTGTAAATGAAGATAAAAAGAACTTCTACACGATCCCTTCGGGTGACCATAACTGGTCTGGAACTTCTGTAGATGAAAATAAACTAATAGACATACTAAGTAAATACAGTTCTAAAAAAGCACTCCGAAATTATTTTCCATATGAAAGCGACAAGATTGATATCGAAATTTATATTGTTGAAAATCATAAACCTAAACATATTTTATTGGGTGAATTTGCTATTTGGTATGAGTCTGCTGATAAAGGGGCGTATTATATATTGAATGCACAAGAACTTATAGATGAACTTAAAAACATAATAGAGAAAGATTCCTATTAAGTAAACCAATCAGTTATTTTTTTGAAAATACCCTAATAAGACATACAGTTGTCTTGTTGCAAATGATATCATTACAAAGTAAGTACAAATATACTTGATAGGAGGACTAAAATGAAATACGAATGGCTAGATGAATACTGTCTTTCCAAGAAAGCTGTGCAAAAGGACTACAAAATGGAATGGAGTGCCACAAGATACAGGATCAATGGTAAAATGTTTGCTTTACAGGGTGGGGATAAAGAAGGTAAGTCAATTATCACTTTAAAACTGGAACCTACTTATGGAGAGATTTTAAGAAATCAATACAAAGATATTGTACCAGGGTACTATATGAACAAAATGCATTGGAATTCCTTATACTTACTGGGAGATGTGCCAGATGAGGTGTTAAAGGATATGCTGGATCAGTCTTATCGTCTGATTTTTGAATCATTAAGCAAAAAAGCACAAAAAGAGATAGAAGGATGTCTAGTATAGTAGGATCATCTGAAGAACGTGTATAGACTACTCATTAGACAAGTAGGGGGAGACGATAGAATGAGAAAAGTAGGTCCGTTTTTATTGCCGTTATTTAGAAGTGCTTTGTTTATTATCACCGGACTATTATTTGCGATAGGAACCCATCAATCATTAGAACAAGCAAGTCGATGGTGGTCTATACTATGTACTATTTGCAATATAATGACCATTCTTTTATTAATGGCTATTTGCAAGAGTGAAGGGACTACATATAAAAAGCTAATTGGGTATAAAAAAGGTGAAGGCAATCTCAAACATACCTTGTTCATTGTTGTACTCATGCTTTTAATAGGAATGGGTGGGATGTATGGATTTGGATTTATGATGTATGGGTATGTACCTGTGATCATGGTACAACCTATTCCCGTTTGGCTTGCAGCAATCAATGTGATACTTCTACCTTTAACCATAGTATTTGCTGAATTCCCTTTGTAT
>CALKRZ010000184.1 GCA_937989765.1 uncultured Clostridia bacterium
ATCGAAAACATTTAGGAATAGATATAATGGATGTGAAGAATCAAAGAGATCGAATACCCATTGTAAGTATAACGGATGGAATCGTAAAGGAAATAGGATGGAATGAAAGGGGTGGGTGGCGAGTAGGCATTAAAGCACCCAAGGGAGGATATTTTTACTATGCACATCTTAACCGTTTCACTCCTTCGCTTTATAAAGGAATGGAAATAAAAGCAGGACAATTAATCGGATTCATGGGTGATTCAGGATATAGTAAAGAACCTGGTACAATGGGGAATTTTCCTGTACACCTTCATTTTGGACTTTGTATAGATACTGCTTTGGTAAAAGAAGAAGTATGGGTGAATCCTTATGAACTGCTGAGATATTTAGAAAATAAAAAAATACAGTGGAAAGAAGAAGCAGCTGGGTAGGGGAGCTTCTATGATCATGAAATATCAGAATATTTATTTGCATATCATAAAAGTATTTGAAAAACTCTTTGTAAAATGTTACAATAATGGCTCATAGACTAGTACAGAAAGTGTGATATTATGGAAATACAACACTGGAAGAAGCTTTTGATTCCATATGAACAGGCTGTGGAGGAATTAAAAGTGAAGTTTAATAGTATTGCCCAC
The DNA here is from genome assembly GCA_937989765.1 of uncultured Clostridia bacterium. GTDB lineage: Bacteria > Bacillota > Clostridia > Lachnospirales > CALKRZ01 > CALKRZ01. Next base: position 621 of record CALKRZ010000184.1, read on the forward strand.
GAATATAGAAGACTCGATCAATATTCACCCATTGAGTTTGTCACAGGAAGGGTCAAAAAAATATCAAGCATATTAGAAAAAGGAAAGAAAAAAGATATCGATTTAGAACAAATTGAAGAGAAAGTGGAAGATATTGCGGGTATTCGAATTATGTGTCAATTTGTAGAAGACATCGATAAAGTAGTCATGTTAGTCCGAGAACGAGATGGAAAGGATTTGAAAATTGTCCGAGAGCGAGATTACGTTGCCCAGACAAAACCAAGTGGCTATAGAAGCTATCATATTATTATCCGTTATCCAGTGCAAACTGCATTTGGAGAAAAAGAGATCTTGGCGGAACTTCAAATTCGCACCTTAGCTATGAATTTTTGGGCTACTATTGAGCACTCTCTACGATATAAGTATAAACACAATATGCCAGATTCTATTAAGCAGCGCCTGATTGTAGCAGCAGAAGCTGCCTTTCAGTTGGATCGAGAAATGTCCAAGATCAGAGATGAGATCATGGAAGCACAGGAAATGTTCCAAATTAAATCCAATGTAGTAGCAGATATCTTGAAAAACATTCAAAATCTTTATTTTATCGGAAATATAAAAGAAGTAGGAGATATACAAAAACGATTTATGGATTTGTGGGAAGAAGGAGATTTGATAAAGTTAAAACAGTTCAATGAACAATTAGATATATTGGCAGAGCTGTATCAAGCTCAAACTTTATCATAAATAAGGTAGCAGGAAAAATCACTTTACTGCTGCCTTTTTCCTGTTTCCGTACTACATACTATATAATGTTCATATAGGCAGATGACTAGCTGTATATATATTTGTTTTATAGTGGAAAATTTATGATGAGGGGGGTACTTCTTGCGAGTTATATTTCTAGCGATATTTGTGATCATTACTTTGGTTGCGATATATGTTTATTATGAAACTCATAGCATTGAAGTCACTAAGCATACTGTAGAAAGTAAGGATTTGCCTAAGGAGCTTCATGGTTTTACGATCTTACATATTACGGATCTTCATAGTAAATCCTTCGGAAAACACAATCACCATCTCCTATCACTGATCAAATCCATGGATTTTCAATGTATCGCGATTACAGGGGATCTCTTGGGAGATAGGTTTTATCTTTATAAAAATAATTTTTCTACATCACTTCATCTTATGTCTGAACTGAAGGGCATGGCGCCTGTTTTTTATGTCCCAGGCAATCATGAACAATGTATTGAGTATGAAACATTTAAACAAGAGCTACTAAAGATAGGCATTCATGTGCTATCCAATAGCAATGAACCTGTATACAGTAACGGAGCTACTATGTATATATGTGGGGTAGAGAAAAGTATAACTACGCCATATGATGTAGAAAAGGCTATGGAAGGTATTGCGCTAGGTAGTATCACGATCCTTTTATCTCATGAGCCTTCAATTTTACATAAAGCGTCAGAATATGCGGTGACGATGATCCTGGCAGGACATACCCATGGAGGACAAATACGGCTTCCATTTATAAAGTCAATCTTCCAAAAACATAATCATTACAAACGATATGCATCAGGATGGTTTACAGATCAGAAAACGTGTATGTATGTTTGTCGAGGACTCGGAAACAGTGGATTACCATTTCGATTTCGATGTAAGCCAGAGATAGCCCTTTTAACTCTGCGTAATCCTCAATTATATGATCTGAAGAAGTAAAAGGAGAGGAGGAAAATCATGGGTTTATTTGCAATAGGAGACCTTCATTTGAGTTTAGGAAGTAACAAGCCTATGGATGTTTTTGGAGCACAATGGACAGATCATCCTATAAAGATTCAGAAAAGGTGGCTGGATCAGATTCGAGCGGAAGATATGGTACTTATTCCAGGGGATATTTCTTGGGGTATGACGTTGGATGAGGCTATGCCAGATCTGCAGTTTATAGACGATTTACCAGGAAAGAAGATTCTTATTCAAGGTAATCATGATTATTGGTGGGGAGCCACTACAAAACTTAATACACTATTTGATTCTATGATGTTCTTAAAAAATACTTCTGAGATCTATGGAGACTACAGTATCTGTGGGACAAGAGGATGGATCTGCCCCAATGAGATAAAATTTACATTACATGATGAAAAGATCTATAAAAGAGAACTTCACCGTCTAAAATTATCCTTAGATAAAGCGATAGGAAGTGGATTTCAAAAGATTATTGTGATGACTCATTTTCCACCCACCAATGATCAATTACACGCTTCAGATTTTACAGCGCTATATGAACAATATGGAGTAAGTCAGGTAATATATGGACATCTCCATGGAGTGGATTCATTTGGAGCGGGTCTTCAAGGGATACATAATGGAGTGGAATATACACTGGTATCTTGTGATTATATTGACTTTCAGCCCTTGAGGCTAAAAAATCCCTAAGACTGAGTAGTCTTAGGGATTTTTTTATATATCATATTCTAGTGCAGCATCAATAATCATTTCTTTTAATTGCTGTTTGTCATAATGTCCTGGATTAATAGCTAGTTTTAGATCTTCAAATTCATCTTCATCTGCAAGATAAGTTACTTCAAATTCCGTGCTCAGATCCTCTTCGAAAGTGATTTCACCTTCTATTGCCCAAGAATCTTCGCTTTTGTCTATACTGATAATATTAACCTCTGTAATGCGTACCATCGTTGCCATATCCTCTCTCCTCTCAGGTTGTTTCTAGTAATTGTTTTATGCAATTTTCTAGAAAACATACCTGTTAATTGCAATTATTTTTTTTTCATCACTGAAAAACCAAACCGACCTAAAGATTTACCCAACCCATAATATTGACCATGAGAATAACAAATAGGGTGCGCATCTTCTAAATGAAACTTTCCATCTTGATCCATATATTGAGGATCTACAGTAACCCCTAGCACTTCACCTAAAAACATATCATGGGATCCTAGAGGGAGTATATCCTTAACGCTGCATTCAATATTGATAGGACATTCTAGTATACTGGGGGCCTTTACATGGATGCCAGTCGTAGGAGTTAAGTTCATCTCTGTAAACTTATCTAAGTCTTTGCCAGAACGTACTCCACAAAAATCAGTGGCAGGAGCCAGTGATTCCGTAGGTATATTGATTACAAATTCTCCAGTACTTTTTATAATTTCATAAGAGTGACGTTCAGGCCTTATAGAAACATAGGTCATGGGAGGGTCACTGTTGATTGTGCCAGTCCAGGCAATTGTGATGATATTATACTCATTGGGACTATTTCCACAAGACACCATAACTGGGGGAACAGGGTATACCATGGTACCCGGTTTCCAAATAATTTTGCTCATCTTCTTCCTCCTTTTTGCATTTATAGTAGCCGATTTTGACATAGATGTAAAGACTGTTTTAGTATTTATAGTTTTGCAGTTGTTTTTCATCTGAAATTCATGTACCATAGTATAGAATATTTAATGGGGTACACTATACTATACTATACTATGCAGTTTGAGTTCGGGATGTAACAAAAAGGGGAGTAGACATGTTCTTGCCAGAAAAATTTACAGAGAAAATGAAAAAGCTTTTACAAGACGAATATGAAGCCTATATTCAGTCATTTGAAGAACCAAGGTATTATGGACTGAGAGTGAATACGGGAAAGATACAGACAGAGCAGCTTAAAAGCAAGGTTCCATTCCAATTAACGCCTATTCCTTGGTGTAAGGAAGGATTTTATTTTGAACAAGACGATCGTCCTTCCAAACATCCATATTATTATGCAGGATTATACTATATCCAAGAACCTAGTGCAATGGCACCAGGTGCTATTTTGGATATTCAACCACAGGATCGGGTGCTAGATCTTTGTGCGGCACCGGGAGGAAAAAGTACGCAGCTAGCTGCAAAGCTAAAAGGTCAAGGCGTATTGGTTAGCAATGATATTAGTACGGGAAGAGTAAAAGCGCTCCTTAAAAATATTGAATTAGCAGGCATTACCAATGCGATTATTACCAATGAGACTCCAGAACGGCTTTCTCAACGGTTTTTAGGATATTTTGATAAAATACTCATCGATGCACCCTGCTCAGGGGAAGGCATGTTTCGAAAAGAACCCACTATGATCAAGAGCTGGGAACAATATGGAAGTGCGAACTGCTGTAGAATGCAGAGAGATATATTGCATGAAGCAGCAAAAATGCTTTGTCATGGAGGAATGCTTTTATATTCTACCTGTACTTTTTCTCCAGAAGAAAATGAAGGTATGATCGGTGAATTTTTAGATGCCAATCGGGATTTTGATGTGATCCCTATACCAAAAGAACATGGGTTGACACCGGGGAGACCTGACTTTATCGAAGAGAGAGCAGAATTGCAAGGGTGTGCTAGATTATGGCCTCATAAAGTAAAGGGAGAGGGACATTTCTTGGCGCTTTTGCAAAAGCGGAACAATCATCCGATTAAAGAGGTGCTTTTTCCACTTAGGGAAATTGATCGCCAGATTCTTGTTGATTTTGATGCCTTTATAAAATCGTATCTCCATATAATTCCTCAAGGAGATTTTGAATTACATGGACAAGGGGTATATCTTTTGCCTCCAGACATTCCAGATTTGAGAGGACTTAGGATTGTCAGATCTGGCTGGTATTTAGGGGATGTAAAAAAGAAACGATTTGAACCGTCTCAAGCAATGGCAATGGGACTAAAAAAAGAAGAAGCAAAGTATACAGTTAATTTTGATTTGGAGGATCCTCGAGTGATTCGTTACTTAAAGGGTGAAACGATGGAGGTTGAAGGAGAAGCAGGATGGAATCTGGTATGTGTGGATGGACATCCGATAGGGTGGGGTAAAATACAAGGGCATATGATGAAAAATAAAATACTTCCTGGATGGAAATGGGAGTGATGAGCGCATGAGTAAAAAAATGCGGCTGGATAAGCTGCTTGCAAATGTAGGATATGGAACGCGCACGGATGTGAAAAAGATAATCAGGTCCGGTAGTGTGAAGGTAGATGAGGTAGTGAGCAAAGATCCTTCCCAACAGGTAGATCCAGTAGAGCAGAGGATCACAGTGAGAGGCGAGAGTCTTTTATATAGAGAATTTGTATATTTTATGTTGAATAAGCCAGATGGAGTGGTGTCAGCTACGGAAGACCGCAGAGATTCAACAGTAGTAGATTTGTTATCAGAAGAAGATCGAGCGTGGGATGTATTTCCTGTGGGACGCTTAGATAAAGATACAGAAGGACTTCTGCTCTTAACCAATGATGGAAAACTAACACATTCTCTTTTAGCACCCAAAAAACATATACCTAAAACCTACTATGCGAAGATAGAGGGAAGGGTTACAATAGAAGATGCGGAAGTTTTTGCAAAAGGGGTTGTACTAGAAGATGGATATGAAACGATGCCAGCAAAGCTTACAATCCTCCACACAGAACTCATTTCAGAGATTGAATTGACTATTTATGAAGGGAAATATCATCAAGTAAAAAGAATGTTTGAGGCAGTAGGCAAAAAGGTTCTGTATCTCAAGCGGCTATCCATGGGAAATTTGGAATTAGATCCACAACTTTCTTTGGGGCAATATAGGGAGTTAACCCAAGAAGAGCTAGATAGCTTACAAAGTAGCCAAAAGGAATGATATGTATGAAGCAGTTTTTACCGATGAGTCGAAAGGATATACAGGAAAGAGGATGGGATACCCTTGATTTTGTTCTAATCACAGGAGATGCGTATATCGATCACCCATCTTTTGGCATTGCCATTGTAGGTAGAGTATTAGAACACGAAGGATATAAGGTAGGCATTATTGCGCAACCCAATTGGAAAGATATAAGTGCATTTAAAAAACTAGGTCGACCAAGATTAGGTTTTATGATCACAGGAGGCAATATTGATTCTATGGTCAACCATTATTCTGTGGCCAAAAAAAGAAGAAGTAAAGACGCATATTCACCTGGAGGAAAAATGGGATTGCGACCAGATCGGGCAGTTGCTGTATATGCTCAGAAGGTGCGAGAAGCCTATGAAGATATTCCTATTATCTTAGGAGGGATTGAAGCCAGCCTTAGAAGAATGAGCCACTATGATTATTGGGAAGATCAAATCCGTCCATCCATACTCCTAGAGGCCAAAGCAGACCTCGTGGTATATGGTATGGGCGAACATCAGATTGTGGAGATTGCAGAAGCCCTAGAACATGGTATTCCCATAGAAGAATTGACCTATCTCAAGGGTACAATATATAAGACAAAGGATTTTGAACGGGTATATGAGCCTATCGTTCTTCCGAGTTATGAAGCCATAAGACAATCTAAAGAAGAATATGCCAAAAGTTTTATGATTCAGTACGAGAATACGGATGCGATCACGGCAAAACCTTTGATAGAAGCATATGGAGATATATATGTAGTACAAAATCCACCTGCCCAACCCCTCACTCAATCCCAACTAGATGCGGTATATGCCTTGTCTTATATGAGGACATTTCATCCTATATATGAAGCTTCAGGCGGTGTTCCAGCCATAGAAGAAATTCGATTTAGCGTGATCAGCAATCGAGGATGTTTTGGGAGCTGTAATTTTTGTGCATTAGGATTTCACCAAGGTCGGGTTGTTCAAGCGAGAAGCCATCCCTCTATTGTGGCTGAGGCAGAAAAGATGGTGTGGGAGCCAGACTTTAAGGGATATATCCACGATGTAGGAGGACCTACAGCTAACTTTCGTCATAGGGCCTGTGATAAGCAGGTGGAGCATGGCGTGTGCAAAGAAAGACAGTGTTTGTTTCCAACACCCTGTAAGCAGTTGCATATAGATCATGAAGACTATATGAACCTTTTACGAAAACTCCGAGAGCTGCCCAATGTGAAAAAAATATTTGTTAGATCAGGTATTCGATATGATTATCTCATTCAAGATAAAAATGAAAAGTTTTTTGAAGAATTATGTAAGCATCATATCAGTGGACAGCTCAAGGTAGCGCCAGAACATATATCATCTCGCGTACTGCAAAAGATGGGCAAACCCAATCGGGATGTATATGATCGTTTTGTAAAAAAGTATTATGCAGTGAATGAAAAACTAGGGATGAAACAATTTTTGGTTCCTTATCTCATGTCCAGCCATCCAGGTTCAGATCTGAAAGCAGCCATAGAACTAGCGGAGTATTTACGGGATATGGGCTATATGCCAGAACAGGTACAAGATTTTTATCCTACGCCCGGTACTCTTTCTACCTGTATGTATTATACAGAACTGGACCCTCGAACGATGGAAAAAGTCTATGTACCCAAATCTGCACATGAAAAGGCAATGCAGCGGGCTTTGATTCAATATCGATTGCCACAAAATTATGCATTGGTCTATGAGGCACTCACACTAGCTCGGAGACAAGATCTGATTGGTTTTGAAAAGAAGTGTCTTATACGACCTAAAAAAGGTGCTGAAGTGAAGAAAACTCAGGAAAAGCCTAGGAAAAAGAAAACGATACGGAATGTTCATGAAAAGAAGGGAACTAGAAAAAACAGCTGAAAAGCTGTTTTTTCTACT
>CALKRZ010000185.1 GCA_937989765.1 uncultured Clostridia bacterium
ATTGTTTTACTTTTCACACTCATACTTTCCAAAAGCTTTTGACGGTACATATGATCTTCAGCCTGCATATATATATTACCGAACTCTTCATTGATCGTATTTTTTGTAGCCCAGCCAAAAGAAACTGATAATATAGTCTTATCTCCTTTTTCTTTGGCTATGGAAGATTTAATACGCTTCACTATTCTTTCTGCTTTTGCTCTATCTGTTTTTGGAAGCAAAAAAACAAACTCATCGCCACCCACTCTAGCTATAATATCCTCACCACGAAATTGATTTTTTAGTATTGTGGAGAACTTTTTTAATAAATCATCCCCTGCCAAATGTCCAAAAGCATCATTGACAAGTTTCAACCCATTTACATCTGCCATCACTAAAGTTATTGGTAAATTATCTTCTATATTTATTCTATTTAACTCCTCCTCATAAAATCTACGATTATGAAGTCCTGTTAATTGATCATGATAACTCAAATAAATAATTTTGTTTTCCGCTTTCTTTCTTTCTTCAATATTACGACTTACACCTATAATTTCTATCTCTTCATCTGAATTATATCGATATTTTGTTGATACTTCCACCCAGATACTATCTCCATTTTTACAAGGTTGTTGAATCTCATTGATATAACAAATGGGTTCATCAGGGTTTTCTATAAACTTATTTATAGTCTTTGCTATAGCATCTCTTACGACTACTACTGATTCAGGGGTTAAAGCTTCTTCTATCGTTTCATTCATTGCTTCTTCTGCAGTAAATCCTCTTAAATAAAATACAGAGGGACTGATGTATGTAAACCTTTTTTTTGTTATATTGAATATCCAAATTACATCTGATGTATATTCTGTCAAAAATCTATATTTTTCCTCACTGGTTTTTAGTGCTTCTTCCATCTTTCTGCGGCTAGTGATATCACGATTATTAGAACGATACCCTAAATATTTCCCTTCTTTATCTATAACCTGTCTGCAGGTATGTTCTATCCAAACAATTCTTCCATCCTTGTTTCTAATGCGGAATTGTTCAGAATTTATTTCACTCCCCTCACGCGCTTCATGTCTATGATGATCCCAGATTTCTTTATCTGATTCTACAATGATGGAATAAAAAAGAGATTTATTTTCTTCAAATTCATCTGCTGTATAACCGGATATCCTTTCACAAGCAGGAGAAGCATATTTAAACTTACCTTCTTCATCTTCCCAAGTCACCCAATCATGCGCATAATCTGCTATAGTACGATACTTTTCTTCTGCTTCTTTGATAGCTTTTTCCATTTTTTTATGTTCATTAATTATTTTCATTTCTTTCGATATATCACTGAAATATGTTATAAAATAGTATTTTTCTGGAGAATAAACATATATCCGATACCATTTATTCAATATTTCTAAGTACTGTTCAAACTCTTTATTTCCACCATGAATAGCAATATCTCCATAAAATTGTATCCAATCAAATTCAGACTCTTTGATTTTAGGCATAATTTCCGTTATTCTTTTACCCAATATATCAAAGCCCTTTAAATTTGTTAATTTTTCAAATGACGGATTAATCTCTAGATATTCGTAATCACACGGAGTACCTTCGTCATCACATATGATCTTATGATATGCATAGCCTATAGGCGACCTAGCAATGACTGAACTATAAAAGTCTTCTTTAGAATTCATCCCCTTCTACTCCTCACCTTTTTCAGAAATCACTCTTTTTAATACTTGAATTTAGCAATGTTTTGATTCATTTTTTCTGCCAATCTTGCTAATCCTTCACTGGCATTCGCTATTTGTTCGATTGAGGCTGTTTGTTCTTCTACTGAAGCAGATGCTTCTTGGGTTCCTGCTGCATTTTCTTCAGAGATAGCCGATAAGCTTTCGATAATACCAATAATACTATCTTTCTTATTTTCCATCACTTTTCCTGATTCATTCAGTATATCAATCACTTTTTTGGTTTGTTCTATCGCCTTTGCAATGCCTTCAAACTTTGTTCTAGTACCTTCTACGATTTGTGTTTGTTCATCACGTTCTTTCCATCCACTTCATATTCGAATGGCTCTAAAATAGCTTCTTGCGCTGACTCTAAAGACAGCAAGTAATAATTACCTGCTCCTGGCACATCATACCCTTCCAAAGGAACTATTTTCATAGTATCCTTCTCTCTATACCAGTAGGGAACAAATCTTCCCGTACTGTCATGCCCACTCATATTGGCATATTGAGCATCTTTACCATCAAAATGATTCGGTTCAAAACAAACCCAAACTCAAAAAAAGTGAGTATTATTCCTAAGAATACGACTTAAAATTGTATTCACACTTTTTCTATCTGTGATCCCCTCTTCTTTAAGACCTTCCAACATATCAGATATAATTCTAGCCGAATCCAAGGCCACTTCCAATTCTGCTTTTATTTGAGTTCCATATTTTTCAGATAGAGCCTCTGCTAACAAGGTAGCAGAATCCTTCTGTTTTTGGTAAAGAGTAAAGGAAAAATAAGAAGTAACAGCTGCAAATATTATACATATCGGTATAAGCATCATTAATAATGTTTTTGTTTTTAGTTTCATACAAGTGCCCCCTTGAATCTTCTATTGTAGTTTTTCAAGGATCTTTGCAAACTCTACTTTCCTTACATACAACGATCCCCTTATTAAACATTGTAGTGCTTTAGACCTATCTTTACAACACTTTTGTATTTTTTTCGATATTTTATTGTGTATCTATTTATCTAAAACAGAGTTTATTTTGGTGTTAATTTTTTCAACATCTATTGTATGATTGATAGAGTCCTCTAGAGGATACTTTTGCTTTTAGTCTGTATCTATATTCATATCTGATACTTTATCTTCCAGTACAGTTGAACCTTCTCTATTGATTTTACACTCTATTTCTTCCTTTGTATTTTGCAGTATACAGTGCATTCGTTACTATTGTATACCATATTTGCCCCTCATTGGATGTGATCCGTCTTTCTTAAATCATTATACCCTATAAAAGTTCATTTAGAATATCTACAATTCTTGGATCATATTGCTTCCCTTTGCAAGTATGTAGTTGCTCTAGTGCTTGTTTTTGTGTAAAGGCCTTTCGATAAGATCGATCATGGGTCATCGCATCATATGTATCTGCCACCGCAATAATTCTGGCTTTTAGAGGAATATCCTCTCCTATGAGCCCCATGGGATATCCTTTCCCGTCCCAGCGTTCATGGTGACTCAAAATATCAACTGCGATTCCTGCCAATTCAGGGACTGTATTTGTGATCCTATACCCAATTTCACTATGCTTCTTGATCATTGTCCATTCATCACTTGTCAATTCATCCTTTTTCTCTAATACATGCAAGTCTACTGCTGACTTGCCTATATCATGAAGTAGTGCTGCCATGGATAAATAATGAAGTTCATTTTGTGTAAACCCCATCGCTTTGCCAATAGACACTGAAAGTTGTTCTACTCGCTCACAATGCGCTTTTGTTTCATGAGTCTTTTCATACAGATTCTTCTTTAGACATTCAATGATCACACTCAGATTTTCCTTTGCTTTCAGCAATTTTGATTCATACATCTTATCTTCTGCTTGTTTATAAATATTGTTTAGTGGTTCAGTTCCATCTATTTTCACACTATATCCCAAAGAAATACTCGGCTTGATCGGTTCCGCTTTTTCAAGCTCACATAAATCATCAATCCTCTGCATAATGCTCTGCGTTTGAGTGGCATTTGTATTAGGAAGTAAGATGACAAATTCATCTCCACCAATCCGTGCAACAATATCTTGTTTGCGACAGGCTGACTTGAAAACTTTAGCCACCTTACACAGTAATTCATCACCGACAGTATGACCGAAAGCATCATTGGTCAATTTCAATCCATTTACATCGCCCATGATTACACTTACTGGGTAATACTGCTTTTCATTGACTCTTTTCATGGCATCCACAAAAAATAATCGGTTGTATAAAGCAGTAAGGGGATCATGTTGACCCAAATATTCGATAAGCTTATGATTTCTTTTTTCTTCTGTCACATCTTGCCTGGAACCAACAATATGGATCACTGTCCCGTCTTTCATGATCGGTGTTAATACAGTATGCCATATCCGTTCACCCGCAGGAAATGCAAGCGTTTCTTCTAAGGCTAGGGAAGATTTTAATTCCATACATTGGGTAAAGTCCGTAGTTAATTGCTCGGCCAGTTCTTTTGAAAAAACTTCCTCAGGTGTCCGACCTCTAATTTGCTCTGTTGTAAGACCTGACATTTTTTCATAGGCACGATTTAGCTGTCTATACCGAAACTTTTTTTCTTCATCGATATCCAACAAGAATAAAGCATCTTGTGTCCCTTGAAAAACTGTTTCATATTCGTATGTTAACTCCTCAATTCGCTCTCTGCTTTTCTTTGCTTCATGGATATCATAGCAAGAGCCTATATACCCTGAAAATTTTCCTTCCATATCATAACATGGATTTCCATAATCTCTAATCCATCGATATTCACCACTTTTATGCATCAGTCTATATTCCATTTCGAAAGGTTCCTGCTTAGCAAATGCTTTCAAGTATATATCTACACAGTACTCCAAATCTTCAGCCTTTACTCCGTCTATCCACCCATCTCCGATCTCTTGCTCCATCTTGCGACCCGTAAAGTCCAACCATCCATGATTAAAAAAATAGCATTTGGCATCCGTGCCCGACATCCATATCGGATTAGGTAGTTTATTCAACAAGCTTTCATATATATTTTTTGGCTTCATACGATCCCTCCTACCAGACGGATTTTATTTACTTTCAAATAAATTTTAGGCAAATGATACGCTAACTCTTTAAAGAATTTCTCACTTTTATGCAGTAGTTTATAGTTTTTACTGGGTATATAAATATAAATTTCTAGGATGGATTACTTCTTGTGACTATTTTTTAATAATTATTATATACCAAATTTTGATATAATTCTACTTTTTTTACGAATATTTGCCTGTTAGTTTTTTAGCAAAGTGTTCTTAAAAACAGCACAAAAATATAAAAATAGATGTGTGAAAAAACTTGTGGCATTTATAACACATACGAAAGGAAATGCCTACAAGATGCTGAGAATATTTTGTCTCAGACGCGGTAAAAGACCCCCTTGATCCTGTGACCAAGGGGGTCTGACAACGAAGTATGGTGCAAAATACATTCTTATATTGACTCGGTAAAACTTTATGTGTACTTAACGAAAATGTATTTTGATCATATTGTATGTATGTAATAGATCCTTGCTTCATAAGGTCTCAATGGTAAGCTTGTACTTTTCTCATGACGATCCACAGTATAGTTGCTTAACAATAATTGATCATAGCCTAGCTCTATATTTTTATACTCGTATCTCGCTTCTTTTTCTGTGAGGTTGCAAATGATCACTGCTTTTTTCTCCTCTAGTGTACGGGTATATGCATAGATCTGTTCATCATTATCCAAAATCAAATCATACGTACCATATATAAATACTTCTTTTTCCTTTTTTATCCCAATCATTTTTTTATAAAAATTCAGTATAGAGTCAGGGTCTTTTTCTTGCTTTTCTACATTGATCTCTACATAATTAGGATTCATTCCAAGCCATGGTTTTCCAGTAGAAAACCCTGCATTCATAGAGGCATTCCACTGCATAGGGGTACGAGAATTATCTCTACATCTTGCCCATATACGTTCCATGATGTCTTCATGCGATACCCCTTCTGCTCTCTGGATGGCGTACATATTTCTAGTACCCACACAGTTATACTCCTCAATTTTTTCAAACTTGACATTGGTCATTCCGATCTCTTGTCCTTGATATATAAAAGGAGTTCCCTGCATCATAAAATACATCATACCAAAAGAAGTTGCACTTTCTCGCCAATATTCTTTATCATTTCCCCAAGTAGAAACCACGCGTGGCAGATCATGGTTTTCAATAAATAATGCATTCCATCCATTGTTTTCTACTCCCTTTTGCCACTTGGATAATACTTTTTTTAAATCTTTAATATCAGGCCGCTCGTTCACTACCATTTTCCACAATGCTACATGTTCAAACTGAAATATCATATTAAATTTTCCCTGTTCTTCTCCCACCCAAAGAGGTGCCTCTTCGACGGTAACACCACCCGCTTCTCCTACCGTCATAATATCATAATAATCCAAGGTATTTTCCTTAAGTTCTTCAAGATACTTATGAATTCCCTCTATATTGATATGCTTATCAAAGGAGGATACATATTTTAGACCCTCAGGATTCGGCATATCTTTTAATCCCTCTTCTTTTTTTATATGACTAATGGCATCAATACGAAAGCCATCAATCCCTTTGTCTAGCCACCACTTCATCATATCATACACGGCTTGCCGCATACGCTTATTTTCCCAGTTCAAATCTGGCTGTTTTCGCGAAAATATATGCAAGAAATATTGATCCGTATTTTCATCATACTCCCAAGCCGAACCTTTAAAAATACTTTCCCAATTATTCGGTTCCGCACCTTCTATTCCATCACGCCAAATATACCAATCCCGTTTGGGGTGATCGATGGAAGAACGAGACTCTATAAACCATGGATGTTCATCACTGGTGTGATTGACGACTAAATCAATGATCAGCTTCATCCCCCACCGATGCACTTCTTGTAAAAGAAGATCAAAATCAGCCATGGTGCCAAATTCATCCATGATATCTTGATAATCACTGATATCATACCCATTATCATCATTGGGTGACTTGTACATAGGGCAAATCCATATGACATCAATGCCCAGATCTTTCAAATAGGCTAATTTTGAAATAATGCCTTGCAGATCTCCGATCCCATCCCCATTTGCATCCATAAAACTTCTTGGATAGATTTGATAGGCAATTGCTTCTTTCCACCATACCTTATTCATTTTTTTATTCTCCTCCTTATGTCAAAAAATATCCGATTGACTTCACTATTTCTTCCACTATGTCTACAGTCAATTCTTGCCAAACAGATACTCACTAGATCCATTGAGCATTACTCATCCCTTAATCCTAACGCTTTAACCAATTCGCTTCTTCTGAGTTTAGGGGATATTAAAATTCCCTTTCTTTAACCCTACATTCTTTGCCCTTATAGCCTATACCCAGTTTTATAAAAGCTTTGACCCCATATTGTTGTAAGCCATCCTCATATTTCATTTCTTCTATTTGTTGCAGTGCTTTATCTGCTAATTCCTCTAGAGTGATCTTCTCGTCTTTTTTGCACCGCTTAAATTCGATGATAAATCCTTCTTTTTCCTTATCTTTTGGGATCACTACTATGTCTGGGCGCCCTAGACCGTATTCTTTATTACTCTCTATGATATAGTCCTTTTCTAGGTAAACAAGCATTCCAAGAATAATTCCATGATGAAAGTTTTCGTATTTTGTATCGTCTTTCATAAGTTCTGTACTCCATATTCCTTCTTCTTCTTTTTTCCTAAAACTACTATCATAATAGCTTGTATTGTTTAAAATAATATTATTCATATTCTTCTCAAAGTTCAAAAAATCCTTTTCCGAAAGTGCATCTAGCGCATTTTTAGCTGTAGTGCCTACATTGATTTCATCTTTAAACCAGCTTATAATGATCTCTTTATAGATCTGACGTACTTCTTTATTGGGGATTTCGATAAAATACTTATTTAACTCGCTGCCTTTTCGACCTTTTAAGTAACCGCTCTGCAAAAGAAGACTCCAACATTTATCCGAATCATGAAACATATCTTCATATATGATGTTCATATCTATTGTTACTTCGACTTCTTCATTTTTCATCAGCTTTTGAATGATTTCTTTATTTCTTGTTTCGTTCAATTTTATGCTCTTTTTTATAAGTGATGTATTGCCTGTATTTACCCAATACACTCCTAGGGTGTTACGGTCATCTTCAATATAACTCAGTATACTCCA
This sequence comes from uncultured Clostridia bacterium, assembly GCA_937989765.1. Classification (GTDB taxonomy): domain Bacteria; phylum Bacillota; class Clostridia; order Lachnospirales; family CALKRZ01; genus CALKRZ01. The sequence goes on from CALKRZ010000185.1 coordinate 7,933, forward strand.
AGGATTATAGATCACCTTATTTTCGCCAAACAAGTACCCGTTATACCATTCTTTCACTTCTGTATACTTACACTCCAAATCATAATAACGAAGGATTTCTTTTACTTCCTCCTCTGTAAATCCAAATTGATCATCACAATAACTATCAAGTATTGTACTCACTTTAGGATTATTAAAGGCACTAAAGATACTTTCTTGGGAGATCTTTGTGATCCCTGTGATAACCGCTTTTTGAAGAAATTCATTCCCTTTCATCGCATTTACCATCAATGTTCTCATAAAGCTAACCATCTGATCATAGTAATCCCAAAGCTTTGCATAATGTAGAGGTGTGTCGTACTCATCGATCAGAATGATTGCTTTTTCATTATGATATTGATATAAGTATTTACATAGATTTAATATAGAAGAACCATATAAAGTGAGTTGACCTTCCCCTTCTCGTATAGTTTCATATTTCTTCTTTTTGGCATCACTGAGCAAATCACTGTCTAGTAAATAGCTATGTCTTTCATATTCCTTTGCTATTTCTTCCTTCATTTGAAAACTCGCTTCCTCATAACCTAAGCCAGCAACGCTTTTAAATGTAAGGAAAATGACTGGATATTTTCCGAAGTGATCTTTGTATTTTTGCCCTTGTTTTTCTATCTCTAATCCTTTAAACAAATGATATTGATCTTTCTCATTATTTTCAAAATAATTTTTAAGCATATCCATGTTTAAGGTTTTACCAAATCGTCTTGGACGTGTAAAGAGTAGTACTTCACTCTTAGTATCTATGATTTCCTTTACAAAAGAAGTTTTATCAACATAATACACATCGCTTTCTATTAATTTTCTAAAACTATCAATCCCTAGTCCTATTTCTTTTCTCATTATTTTCCTCCAATCTAACCAAAATTATGGAGATGCTTTATTTGTTACCTTAAACGCGCTTACTATTTTAACAAGTTTCTCCTTACTACTCTTAACTTTACTGAACCCAGATTTGCGATACCCATTGTACTCTTTGAAACGAAACTATTCTTCTACCCTATCCAATTCCTCTTCTGTATACACCTTGATCCCATGATCAAGTAATAGTTCTGCCGTCAGCCCATTCCCTTGAATCCCTTTTCCTGAAAATGTGCCATCATATATGAGTCCACAACCGCATGAAGGACTTCTAGATTGTAGAATTGCTTTTTTGCATCCTATGATTTTTGCAATCGCTAGGGTCTTCTGCGCTCCTTCCACAAATTCCTTTGTGAAATCTTCTCCGTCTTGACTAAGTACTTTTTTATTGCCATTTTGATCTATTACAATTTCACAGCTCCGTCTTGGAGTAGGCAATCCGCCTAACTGCTCTGGACACACAGCGATCGCTTTCCCTTGTTTTACTAATTCAACGATCACTTTGTTTTCACTGTTTGATCCATTATATCTACAGTTAACTCCTACTAAACATGAACTTACCAAGTACATATCATCACTATCTCCTTTTGTGGGGCATATCAAACCCCTCTATTCCTTCGCCATACCGTAATATTCCATTGTAGACGTTTCCTCAAATCCACAAGATTTATAGAGATTTAAGGCATTTTTGTTTTTGACAACTACTTGCAGCATGATTTCATCTACATTTTTTTCCTTTAGTTTTTCTATGCCCTTGTATAATAATTCTCTTCCATAGCCTTTTTTTCGGTGCTCTGGAAGTACTCCAAGTCCGTAAATACCCCCAGTACCCTCTGTTATTTCCAAGCGAACCTTTCCTATCGCTTTACCATCCACTTCTGCGATAAAGCTATATCTACCCCATTTTTCCTCTTCTTCAGGCATAGATATATTTTCTTCCTTGTATTCTATATCAAAATAAATCGCATCTTGCATTGCAAGCTGTTTTGCATCTTTATTATTCGCTCTTCTTAGAATCATATCACTGCATCTTACCGCTTGCTTAGGCTCACCTTTTAAAAACATCTCATATTCGGAGTGATCATAACAAGCACCTGTACGCTTTATAAATGCTAATCCAGAAACAGAATGGATATCACTCAGCAAAAGCATACTTTGTGCTTTTCTTTTCTTCCACTCATCTTTTACTAATAAAAATAATCTGCT
>CALKRZ010000186.1 GCA_937989765.1 uncultured Clostridia bacterium
TGATTTTTGATTTCAAATGATAATAAAAGTAATTATCATTTTCGACCCTGTACTATTGTATAGTCTTACATAAAATTTGTCAATCCTCAACATCACTAAAAACGGACTGTGCACAGTAGTTTATTCAACTGCTTGTGCGACAGTCCCTTTTTTGATGTCTATCGTGCATAGGTTAACAAAGAATTAACAAGACCTTAATTCAGCATTTATATAAGAGAAGTATGATAGAAGTGAAAAGGATAGGAGGTTAATGAGCATGACGATTCAAGAAGAACAACAGATATTCATGTATACAGAGATGATGAAGATTATACAAGAGGAAAAGATTCGATCTGTATTTCAACCCATTGTTTGTATGGTATCAGGAGAAATCATAGGATATGAAGCCCTTAGTAGAACGATAGAAAGCACTTATTTCCAATCAGTCGAACAATTATTTGGTTTTGCAAGAAAAAGTAATCTTGTGTGGGAATTAGAGTATTTATGTAGAAGGAAGGCCCTGCAGCGTTTCTCAGAACTAAAAATCCCAGGATATTTGTTTCTAAATGTAGATCCTCAAGTGATCTATAGTGATAAATTTCAGCAAGGATTTACTTGGGAATTTTTAAAATACTATCATATTAACCCAAACAAGATTATTTTTGAGATCACAGAAAATACAGCCATAGAAGATGAAAAAGGATTTCAACAAATCATAAATAACTATAAGGAGCAAGGATATAAGATTGCCATTGATGATACAGGTGTAGGGTACTCTGGTCTAAAGCTTCTTACCATGTTACATCCTCAGTATATCAAAATATCCATGGACTTGGTTCGGGATGTAGATCAAGACTTAGTAAAGCAAGCGCTCATGAAAGCCTTAGTCACTTTTTCTAATAGTACGGGAAGTCAATTAATCGCAGAAGGCATTGAAACAGTGGAGGAGTTGAACTGCTTACAATCATTAGGGGTACACTGTGGACAGGGATATTTGATTGGTAAGCCTAGTGAAGAAATACAGTATAGATTTAAGAAAGTTATTAATAATAAAAGAATGTTTTCATTAGTAACATAGATAGATGCGTAATCATTTTAGGGACATAGTATTTGTATTTTTAAATAAAATAAACTCATTTTATGCAATATTAACATGGATTTAACATGTTCCTTATGTAGGGTTAACATACGCATGGTACAGTATTTATGAAGGCAGTGATCACAATCTAGCGCATAATAAATAGCCTTTCCCCGAGGCATCTAGATTGTGATCCTATAAAAAGTAAAAAAAATAGGAGGAAATATAACGATGAAAAGAAGAATGGTAAGTTTATTTTTAGCAGCAGCTATGACAGTGGCATTAGCGGGTTGTGGTGCTAATCAAGCAGCACCTCAAGCAGAAAAACCAGTGGTAAACAATGAACAAACAGCAGAGCAGCCAACAGTGAATCAGGAAGTAAAATTATCTGGAGAAATTAAAATAGATGGATCTTCTACGGTAGTCCCTATTACAGAGGCAGTCGCAGAAGAATTTGCAGCGATTCATCCAGGGGTAAAGATTCCTGTAGGGATCTCTGGGACGGGTGGCGGATTTAAAAAATTCGTAATCAAGGAAACAGATATCAGTAATGCATCTAGACCTATTAAAGAAAAAGAAGCAGCAGAAGCACAGGCAAATGGTGTGGAGTATCTAACAGTAAAGATAGCCTTTGACGGCCTTTCTGTAGTCGTGAACTCTGCCAATGATTTTGTGGATTACTTAACAGTAGAAGAATTAAACAAGATGTGGGCACCTGATAGTACAGTGAAGACTTGGAAGGATGTACGAGCGGACTGGCCTAACGAACCTATTAAATTTTATGCTCCAGGAGTAGACTCTGGTACATTTGATTATTTCACAGAAGAAATTAATGGTAAAGGCGGGGCTATTCGTCAAGATTTCACCCCTAGTGAAGATGACAACGTACTAGTACAAGGAATTGCAGGAGATAAATATGCCATCGGATTTTTTGGATATGCATACTATGAAGCCAATGCAGATGTGCTGAAGGTTATAAAAATCGATGGTGGCAAAGGTCCTGTAGAACCTACGTACGAAAGTATCAAAGATGGTAGCTATGCACCTCTATCCAGACCGCTGTTTATCTATGTCAATAAAGAATCCTTACAAAGAGCAGAAGTAAAAGAATTTATAAAGTTCTATTTAACAGAGGGTAGAAACTTAGCCAAAGAAGTGGGTTATACATCCTTGCCAGATGCTGAATATGAGGCACAATTGAATGAGATTCAATAATAGTTACTGATATAAGAAGAGCGCCTTCATTTTTTGGAGGCGCTCAAATACTGTAAACCTTTTGTGAGGAGAGTGTATATGGAATTAGTCATAAAGTGGATGAAAAATAATAGATCTAATTATAATCTATTTGCACGTGGACAAAAACACTTACAGTATGAAAAAAAAGAGGTAGTATCAACACATATAAAAAAGATACCAGCCAAACTAAAGATCCAAGATACACCTTTAAAAATGCAGCTTATTGGAATGTTTATATTTGCATTTATCATCCCTGTGATCATAATGGGATGGGTGATTGATCATAAAACTTATGAAGGTGTTGACCATAGTCAAAAAGAGATGTTGTCTGCCTATACCCAAGGAATAAAAGGAAATATTGATATTACCATAGCGAGTTCCCATAATACACTCAAGAGTCTGGCAGCACAATCCGATCTTATGGTGCTTTTAGAAGATATCAATAGCAAAGGACAGCTGACGGAAGTTGTAAGACTAAACAATATACTCCTATCTTTAAAAAATACAGTAAAAAGTTCAAATAAGCTGTACGAAACTATTTTTATAGCAGATATACATGGAAATGTAATTGCAGACGGTTCCCAATACAAAAAAGAATATATGGAGCTGAACGTAAAACAAACAGATTATTTTGCAAGAATACATAAGGGTGAAAAGTTCATAGTAGGGCAGCCCCAACGTTCTATTAGTACAGATCGGATTCTTATACCCTTAGTCATATCAGTTGACAGTCTATCCAATCATTTGGGTGTACTGGTTATTATGTTTGATCTGGAGAAATTTACCCAACCGATCCATACCATCATTCCAGGAAAAACAGGAAATGCATATATACTGGATCAAAATGGGACTGTCATCTACCATACAAATAAAAACAAGATACTTTCTACTGTGGATGCTACATTTCTAAAAAATGCAGTAGTAAAGCCAATGCAAGAAGATAAACAAGACATCTCTCAAGTACAGTTTGATCGCTTTGAAGAGGATGAAAAAAAGATAGTAGCCTATATCCAATCAGAGTATGCACAGTGGACTGTATTTGTGGATATGACGAAGAGAGAATATGAACAGAATGTAGTAGGCATTCGAAGATTTATCGGAGTCACAGTTGCAATCCTTGTGAGTATTAGTTTCATCATTTCACTCTTGTATGGAAAATGGATTGTTCATCCTATTACCCGTCTTGGCATATTGATGGAAAAGGTAGCCAACGGAGATTTACATGTGCATGCAGAAGGGCATACCAGTGGAGAAATAGGGGTATTAAATGATCATTTTAATCAAATGGTTACAGATCTAAAAGGTCTTATTGAGAAAATACAGCATGCTGCGGATGCAGTGTTTGATTCGTCTGAGCATATTACAGATATGTCCGAGGATGCATTTAAACGGACGGAGGATGTACTCTTACATGTGAGTGAAATTACCCAAGGAGCCAAAGAACAGGCAGCAGATGCATCGGAAGGTGCAACGAGGATGGAAGAAATATCTTGTGCCATTCAAGATATAAATGATTATGCAGTAGTCATTATGAATACAGCCAAAGATATGGAACAAGTGATTACTCATGGAGCAGAACAAGTGTTGATCGTAAGTGATAAATCTACGGAAAGTTTTGAGATGATCCATGAAGTGCATCAACAGGTGAACCAACTCAATCAAGAATTAAAATATATAGAAGGTATTGCAGATACAATTAATAATATCTCAAGACAAACAGATTTATTAGCATTAAATGCGGCGATAGAAGCAGCAAGAGCAGGAGAAGCAGGACGAGGATTTTCTGTGGTTGCAGATGAAATCCGAAAGCTAGCTCTCCAAGTATCATCGAATACCCTTGAGATTAGCCATTCACTCAATCAAGTAGAAAGTAGGGCAAAGGGTGTTGAACAAGTGGTGAATATCAGTCAAACTATTGCCAAACAGCAGAATGTAGCAGTAAAAGATACCCAGGAAGCATTTAAAACCATTACGCAGGCTATGCATGAAATGGTGAGAAAAGTAACCAATATTACATGTTCCATAGAAGAAATCAATCAAGAAAAGCAAGGAGTAGTGGATGTAGTAAATCACATTTGTGAGATTGCAGATCACGTGGCATATTCTGCAGGCATAGCAGCAGGTACTTCTAATGATCAGTATCAAAAAGTGGAGCATATTAGAGACTATGCAAACGATTTGACTTCCCTTGCCTCTGATTTAGAGCAACATATTGGACATTTCAAGCTGAAGAAGATATAAAATTAACATAAACTTAACATGTAATTTACAGTAGCATAACATCAAAATACGACAAGTACTGATATAATAAAGTAGAAAGCTTCCTTTCGGTAGACAGAAAGGATTTTTTTTTAAGTCACTGGAATAGTCCAAGGAGGATGAATATGAAAATGAAACAAAACAGCAAAAAATATGCAAACATCAAGGAAGTACTCATTAAGAACTGTCTTTTGATCTTTGCTAGCATTTCTATTTTAACGACAGTAGGCATCGTATTTACACTGATGGAAGAAACAATCATCTTTTTTGGAGAAGTATCGATCATAGAGTTTTTTACTAGCACCAAATGGACGCCATTATTAGAGCCCCAAAACTTTGGAATCCTACCCCTAATCACAGGTACACTGATGATTGCCCTAGGTTCAAGCCTAGTCTCTCTTCCACTAGGACTAGGAAGCGCCATCTATTTAAGTGAATATGCGCCCAAAAAAGTTCGAAAGATTATAAAACCGATGTTAGAGGTTTTAGCAGGCGTTCCTTCCATCGTATATGGTTTTTTTGCATTAACGGTGATCACCCCATTTATACAATCCTTTTTGCCACAGACAGAAGTATTTAATGCTGCAAGTGCCAGTATTGCTGTAGGCATCATGACCATTCCTTTGGTAGCCTCTTTAAGTGAAGATGCCATGATGGCGATCCCAAATTCCATGAGATATGGCGCGTATGCGCTTGGATCTACCAGATTAGAAGTAACCAGTAAGATCGTGCTCCCAGCAGCTATTTCAGGGATCGCCTCTGCTTTTGTGCTAGCGATCTCTAGAGCGATTGGTGAGACGATGATCGTTGCCATTGCCGCCGGAGCAAGCCCCACGCTTACATTTAATCCTTTAAAAAGTATACAGACGATGACGGGCTTTATGGTGAATACCAGTTTAGGGGATGTACCGCATGGTTCTGTGGCACATAGAACGATCTTTGCAGTGGGCACAATGCTCTTTTTGATTACACTTGTCATGAATATGATCGCAAAGGCTATCGTCAAGAAATATAGGGAGGTTTATTAATGACTACGCTAAATACTTCATATATTAAACGTAAAAACAGGATTAACGCAATCTTTCATGGCATTGTGCTTATGGCAACTTTCTTTGGAGTCATGATGTTATTTGTTCTGATGGGACAGATTATACTCAAATCATGGGGTTGGCTCAATATTAATTTCCTGACCAGTCTTCCCTCTCGATTCCCCAAAAAAGCAGGGATTATCTCTGCACTTGTGGGAAGCATTTGGGTCATAGCTGTGACCACTGGTTTAGCGCTGCCTATTGGTGTAGGAACAGCTATTTATCTAGAAAAATATGCAAAACAAAATAGAATTACCCAAATCCTTCAAATAAACATTTCAAATCTAGCAGGCGTTCCTTCTATCGTATATGGGATTTTAGGACTGGCAGTTTTTGTACGGATGCTTAAGTTTGAAAGAAGTATTTTAGCCGGTGGATTCACATTGGCGCTCCTCATCTTACCCGTTATTATTGTCTCCTCTCAAGAAGCCTTAAAGAGTGTACCCAAATCCGTAGAAGAAGGTTCTTATGCACTCGGTATGACAAAAT
>CALKRZ010000187.1 GCA_937989765.1 uncultured Clostridia bacterium
AAATATAAAATTTTGTGTATAATAGAAATAGATAAAACGAAAGACAATGAATCAGATAGTGCGTTGAAAGATATATCTATTATGCGAAAAGGTGTAATTTATAAAAAATATTACTGAAAATATAGAAAGGATGTGTTTGAAATGATACAATATAGAGGATATTTGGTAGATTTTGCATAAAATTTATCAAAATTTAAGCTAAAATATAGAAACTGATAACATTCATAATAAGATTTTTGAAGCAGTGATCTATAAATACAGGAGTATCGAGAAAGAAAGCGTCAAGGGGGTGGGGACTACGCAGAAGAAGAAGCTCATAGGACAGATTTTGATCGAAGAAGGGTTGATTGAGGAAGAGAAGCTTCAGCTAGTATTAAAAAAGCAGAAAGAATCTGGGAAAAGACTTGGAGAGCTTTTTCTTGAGCTCAAATTGATTACCCCGATGCAGCTTGCAGATGTGTTAGCATTACAGGGCTATCCACGCTTAAATCTACTAGAGTATCAAACTTTAGATATGGATTTGATCCAAAAAGTGGAACAAAAGGTAATGCGGGAATATTATGTTGTGCCTTTTAGGTATACCAATGACGTATTATATGTAGTAATAGCAGATCCATTAAATTATCCAGCACTTGACCATCTGCAACAAATTTTTTCTGTGATGAAAGTAGAGGTGTATATTGGTTCTATTGATGAGATTGAACAAACACTCGATAAGATCTTTACATCCTATGATTTAGAAGGCGATACAGCAGAAGATGAGCAAGAAGATGAATCAAGAGATCTACTGATCGGGGATTCTCCATTGGTCAAGTTTATCAATGATTTGGTTATTAAAGCAATCAACGAAAGTGCTTCCGATATACATTTTGAGCCGCAAGTCAACAAAAGTATGCGTGTGCGGTTTAGGATTGATGGAGAGCTTATCGAAAAAACCAATATTCCTAGAAGATGGAGAAATCAAGCGGTAGCACGTTTGAAGATTATGGCAAGTTTAGATATATCTAAAAAGCTCGAACCGCAAGATGGAGAGATCCGGTTTAAGTATATTGGCGATACGATTAATTTGCGTGTCAATACCATGCCAACCATCAATGGAGAAAAAGCAGTAGTTAGAATTTTAGGACAAGGTTCTTCTTTAATTAGTCTCCAACAAATCAATTTTTCACCCGAAAAATATAAAGTGATTGCAAAAAAAATAAAGCGTAAACAGGGAATGATCCTAGTGACAGGCCCGACAGGTTCAGGTAAATCTACCACGCTTTATTCAATCGTTGCGGAACTCAATAAGCCCAATGTAAATATTGTAACGATAGAAAATCCTGTTGAAATTCGGATGAACGGGATCAATCAAACACAAACCTCCAAGAAGACAGATTTTGCTAATGCGCTTCGTGCAATTTTGCGCCAAGATCCTGATATTGTCATGGTTGGAGAGATCAGAGATTTGGAAACAGCAGAGATCGCTGTTCGTGCTTCTTTGACAGGACATTTATTATTATCTACACTACATACGAATGATGCGATCAGTGTAATTACGAGATTTATTGATATGGGGATCGAGCCGTATTTGGTGGCAGATGCATTAGAGTTGATTATCTCACAGAGATTAGTGCGAAAGATTTGTCCACGATGCAAAATAATAGATGAAGAAGGACTCGAACAAGCAAAGAAAATGTTTCCTCAAGCTTTTGGAACGGTAGAAGTGCTTTACAAGGGAAAAGGGTGTAGTTTTTGCAATGGACTAGGATTTATAGGACGTTTAGCTGTTCAAGAGATATTTGAACCCACAGATATAACAAGAAATCTAATTGCCACAAAAAACATAGAAAAGATTCGAACAGAATATATGAAAGATACCATCTTTGAAGATGCAATACAAAAAGTCAAAGCGGGACTTACGACTTTTGGAGAAATCATAGAAAAAATAAGCGATTGATTTGGACGTGATATTTTGAAATTTAAATATACGGCAAAAAAAGGGACAAAAACAATTGTTAATATTATCGAAGGAGAAACACGAGAAGATGTCTATATGGAACTGAGAAGTAGAGGGGTTTTCCCTATTACACTTCAGCCGTATCGAGATAATTTTACTTTTTTAAAAAGAAAACTACCCAATAAAGAGATGGTATTTTTCTTTGAAAATATGTGTACCCTTTTGCACTCAGGTATACCTATTTCAGATGCTTTTGAGATTGGGATTGACCAAATAAGGCATAAGCGATTTAAAAAGCTTCTAGAAGAAGTATATGTAGAAGTCAGCAAAGGATTTTCATTATCGGAGGTGATGAAAGAGAGAAAAGAATTTCCACCGCTTGTTTCTGCTATTTTGAAAATAGGAGAAGAGTCAGGCACATTAACGACGAGCTTAAAACACTTGGGTACATTTTATGCAAATCAAGATAAAGTCTCTCAAAAGATAAAGGGTGCGATTGCATATCCATTTTTTACGCTGTTTGTAGCTTTAGGTATTGCGTATTACATATCAGTAGGAGTATTGCCCAAAATCATGTTTTTGATCCAAGAAAGTACAAATATGAATATTTTCACCCGTATATTGATTGCATCCTCTGAGTTTTTTGGAAAATATAAATTACTGCCCATTATTGGATTAGCATGGATTGTTCTTGGAGCTGTCGTTTTAACACAGACGGTATTTAAAAAGCAAGCAGATTATCTTATATTACAGATCCCATTTATTGGTACGCTCCTTAAACGAAATATGGTTGTCCAGTTTATTACCACATTTATTATTTTGCATTCGGCAGAAATGCCCTTGGTCAATATTATAGATGTGATCAAAGATTTACTACTGAATGAGGCATTTCGGGAAAATCTAGAAAAAATTCAAACAGGGGTGGTCAGAGGAGAATCCATTAGTGAACAATTATCTCCGCAGCTTTTTGACCGAGCGATCATCAGTATCTTTCGAGTAGGAGAGACAACGGGAGAAATGATAGAACCACTGAGAAATGCAGCAGCCTATGTCAATGGAGAGCTAGAAAGTTCAGTCAAAAGATTGACGGATATGATTATGCCTTTTTCGATTTTAATCCTTGGATTATTGGTTATGGTTTTGATTTTAGGTATTATGGCACCTATTTTTTCAATGTATCAAAATATGAATGGATAAAGGAGAATGGACAGATGAGAGTAAAAAAAGAAAAAACAAAAGGGGTACAGTGGATCAAAGCAGAAGAAGGGTTTTCACTTTTGGAATTGATTATTGTTATCGCTATTATTGCTACATTAGCCGCCATCGCTGTACCGATTTTTAGCTCAAAAGGCGAAGAAGCAAGGATATCCGCACATCGAACAAATATCATGCAGATACAAGCTGCCGCGGAGCGATATGAGATCGAAAAAACGATATTAGCTGATGGTGCTTATGCAATAGGTGCAAGTAGTGTGATTGTTACAAATGGGTATTTGCGATTAACAGCGGATCAAAGTTCCATTCCTAATCCTTGGGCAGGGTCTGGGAAAGATTGGCAGAATTATGCATATTATATTGTGAAAGGGAAAAGAGGATCTAACACAGTATCTACCATTCAGGTATATTTAGTTTCGGGAGCACCTAGTGTTGCTGGTGTGAAATATGTAAAAATAGAAAGTAATGCTGCAAATGATACCAGTACAGTTACAATGAGTGATGCTGTTGCTGGTGTGCGTACTATTACCGACTAAGGAGACTACACAGTGAGACAATCTTTGCTAAACGACAAAGGCTTTACTTTTCTGGAAGTTAGTATTGTCATCACGATCTTGCTCCTGCTGGCGGCAACGGCGGTGCCTATTTTTTCTCAGACAGTATATATGGTAGAAAAAAGAACGACGGAACGGCAATTAAAAACTATTTTCAATCATGCATCGATCACAGCAAAGTCTATGATCAAGCCTGTTGATCTAATATGTATCGAGAATGAAATGTATTTTTATGTGCCTGATATCAATAGCACTGAGCTAGATAAAAAAACAGAACTCAAAAAAAGAATGTTTTTTGCACAGACACTCTCCACATATCCAAGTGGATCGAGTCTGGGTAATGACAGCGAAGGCAATCCACAGATCGTGCAGTATAGTGAAGAAGGGATACCTAGTTTCGGGGCGGGAATAGAAAAGCTACAAATCATTGTTCGTTATAAAGAAACGCAGCAGTGGATCTTCGAGTTATCAAAAGAGAATAAGATTACATGGATCGAATAAAGGGGCGGCAGGTATGACACTACAAGAATTATTATTGGGAATTGTCATTTTAGCACTTGTCGCAATTCCATTTGGAAATGCGATTTCGATGGTGTTAGACTTGAATGAATCCAATCGTCAAATGATCGAAATGAAGACTGTCGCCCAAGAAGATCTACGAGCTGTTCAACTGGATTTGGCAGTATTCGAGGAAGATCCTAGCGATACAGAGATCGCTACACTTCAGAATAATGCCACAATCCATGAAAACTATACGATCAATCGAATCATAGACTATCCCCAAAAATTAATCACAATAAAAGTAAACCACAACAAAAAAACAGCATTAGTCTATACAGTATATCAAACCATCCCATAGATATGAGATATTAGGTGAAACGATGAAGAAAAAGTGGAAAAATATAAAAAAAATATGGGCTCTGCAAGGCGGATTTACGCTGCTTGAAATGGTGGTGACATTGGCATTGATTGCGACGATCCTTCCCTCTTTGATAGGTATTTTAAGCATTGGGCATCAAATGATTTTTAAAAGCTTGGATGATTTGGATGCCATAGAAGTTCAAAAGAAAAATATTCACATTCAACAAATACTAGAAGAAGAATTTCAAAAGAGCATGTATAAAAACACAGACATTGATATAACAACCTCAGGAATTTTAAAGTTTTTGGACACAAAGATCGAGTATGAACACAAAGAAGCAGGAATACTGGTTAAAAAGATAGAGGAAACAGGAATAGAGACAACAATCGTATCCTCTGTTTGGAATATGAATTTTACTAAGATGCCAGGGGCAAATCCTAAATATGTACAGATCGTATATGATACAGCACCAACAAATGGACAAGAAATGCGCATTTTGATTCCGTTAAAAACAATACAGTGGCACTATGAAAAAAAATATCCAGAGGCAGATTGATATATTTACCTTACCACATACTTTTGCAGAGATCCGATATTTTAAGGAGGCTTCTTATGAACACAACGATAGCCATACAGTTTATGGATGACCTTTCTGTGGCATTTGTAGTAAATGACCAAGGAAAGGTAGTGACAAAATTAATACAGGAAGCAAGAAACTTTTCGTTGGAATTAGAAGCATTCTTACATGAAAATAGTCTGCAAAAGAAGAAATGTAATGTGATCTGTACCGTTCCGTATTATCATGTAGGATGTGAAACATTAAAGTCGATTCCCAATGATAAAAAACTAAAGAAAAAACAAGATTTTCTTCAGATGGAAGCAGAGCAACTTACAAAAAAGACTTCTTCTGAGTTTCTCTTTTCCACAGATGTGGACGAAGAAAAGATTCGAGATGAAGAAGTAGGGTTTATGATCGCTCATATAAAACATAAAGATGTAGAAAAGTTTGCAAAGGTTATTCATGAGTTTAAAAATTTACAGCTATGTGATATTGTACTAGAGCCGTATGCACTAAGAAGACATATACCAGAGAAAAATATTGTTATTTTACATTATTTTAAGGATGAATATAGACATAAAGAAATGGTAGGCGTGTATATATTTAAAGATCAATTTTTGCTGGGGATACGCCATATGTATGTTGAACTGTATCCACCAGAAGGGATCTATGAAGAAGTGCAGAGAATGACTTCCTATTGTAAAACGACCTATAGAAATTATAAAACAGAAAAAATATATGCTTTTGGACAAAAGACACATATTGAGGAATTGCAAAAAGTATTTTCTTTAGCAGTTCATGAGCTTCAAAGTGAACCGTTTGCAGTGGGCAAAGGATTACTGCTATTCAAACGAAAAGGGGATGCAAAAATCAGCCTCTTACCTAAAGCATATGTGCCTGAGCAGCCTAATTATCTTATGATTGCTTTCATTTTAATATACTTACTAAGTGGCGGGTTTTTGCTTTTTGAGAACATATATAAAAATCGCATGATCGCTCAAACACAGAGTTTGATGGAAGATCAACAAGGCAGAATACAGCTTCAACAAAAACTACTTCAAGAAATTCAAAAAGAAGTAACAGAAGATGAATTATATACAATACTTAAAGATGAACAAGAACAGATCAAGACACCCAACATAAGAAAAGGTATTTCATACAGTGCTTTTTTAGTACTCCTAGGAGAATGGACAAATGCAGGAGTCAAAGTAGATGCTGTGCAGAGCGCAGAGCAAACCATTACTATCAAAGGACAATCCATGGACTATCGTGCATTGATGAAATTTCAAAATATAATAAAAGAGAGTGGTATTTTTTCTAAGATTTACTTCGCCAAGATTGAAAAGAAACCGATGGATGAAATTATAGAATATGAGTTATTATGTGAAATCGAATAGGGTACATAAAAGGGATCTCTGCAAAAGAAAATAACTAACAGTATTTCAAGGAAGATCGGAAGGAGAAAACTGCAGTGAAGAACCTAAAACTTTCTCGTAAACAATGGATTTTGATTGCGTTTGTTTTTATTGGAATGCTGTTACTATTCATGATGCTTTCTAACTATCAAAGAAAAAAAACAGAATTGGTTTTTTCAAATATGGAAGTCGAAGAGATGGAAGCGAAGATAGAATCTACAAAAACAGGGATCAGTTTGTGGACAAAAAAGCAAAAAGACTTAAACGAAGCCAAACAACGCTATCCCAAACAAGATATTGAGAATACGGTTTTATCCTTTTTGATGCAGATAGAAAAAGAGGCAAAAGAAATCCAGATACATCATGTGACCCCTAAGGTGAATGGGATTCAATCTTTTGAACTGGATTTAGTAGAAATCCCAGTTGTGGTAGAAGTAAGTGGACAATATGAAAAGGTAATTAAATTTATGCAGAATATAGTAAAAAACAATCCTTTTGTCTATGAGAAAGATATTCAGTTGAAAGTACAAAACAACCAAGAACTGCAAGAACTGCAAGAACTGACAGGAATCATAGAGTTTATGTTGATAGCAAAAAACAATATAGTAGGCGGGGATCTAGAAGCATTATTTGCACAAGCTCAAAATAAACAACCTACACAAGACCCATTTGGATTTATTATAGATTATGAGCAAAGAAAGCAAGAGGAGATAGACGAGAGGCAAAGACTTATCGAAGAGATGGA
>CALKRZ010000188.1 GCA_937989765.1 uncultured Clostridia bacterium
AAACGGATATTGATGGATTTTTGGAAGAAATGGAGATTAGTGCAGAAGAAGGTAGTGTGCTGTATACTTTTTTTATAGAAGAACTACTCCAAGAGAAAAGTGTATTGCAAGAGCAATCAAATACAGAAAACTATGAAAAGATGGCAGAAACAGTTCATAATATCAAAGGGGTATCGAGCAGTTATAAGAGTTGGAACGTATTCCATATTGTGTCGATTATGGATGAACAATGCAAAAAAAGAGATTTCAATCATATACAACAAAATGTGGAGATGCTTGGTAGAATGATAGAAGAAGAAATTGTAAAAATTAAAGCATATTTTAATATGGAGTAGGGGGAATACAATGAGTGTGAAGATCGTTTTGGTTGTAGATGATTCTATTGCGATCAGAAAGCAAGTAAAGATGATACTGGAAAACAAAGGATACCAAGTAAGAGAAGCAGGGAATGAATTGGGTGTGATGAATAATGTGGAATTATATGGCATACTTGCAGATCTTATATTGATGGACTTGTCATTAAAAAATGAAAATGGATTTGATGTGATTTATAATTTGAAAAATCAGGAAAGATATAAAGATATACCTGTTGTGATGCTAACAGAGAATGCCTCAGCTAGTCAGGTAAAGTTTGCAAAGGATTTGGGTGTACAAGGATATTTGCTTAAACCAATCATTCCAGAGCGGCTTATTCAATGTGTTGAAAAGATATGAAATTAAAATCATTGATGCATAGTAAAAAGGATTTCATTTAGTAGATGAGATCCTTTTTACTATACAAAATGTAGGAGAACACGAATTAGTATGAAAACAAAGTAAATAAATAGAAATCATTTGAAAAGCTTTACATTGTTATGTATAACAAGTATAATTAAATGATAATATATATTATTAATATCAGATAGATAATGATAATATATATTATCATTATCAGATAAGCGTAGTAGTAGAAAACAATATAGGAGGGATTTAACATGAAATGGTTCTACGATCTAAAATTAGCAGTAAAAATCTCCATTCTATCTACGAATTTTATTATTTTCCTTTTGGTTGTGGGGGGATTGGGCACAGCTGCACTGCAGAAAAATCACAGCTTTATCAAGACTTTATACCATGACCGTTTGATTCCTATATATGATCTAGGAGAAGCTAAGTCTGATTTGCAGGACATACGGCTACAGGTACTAACGCATGTCAATGCAAAACAAGCGAATGTAAAGCAAACAGCAGAGCAAAATATCGAAGAAAAAGAAGAAGCAATGCTTACGCGCATTGAAATATTTGAGGATACCTATCTAGTACCAGCAGAAGAAAAAGGATTGGAAAAATTAAGAATCCAGTATAGTGCATATAAAGAAGTACGACAACGTGTGCTGATCTTAAGCAGCGCAGGAAAAGATCAAGAAGCGCAAATGTTGGCCAATACCGAAGGTGCAGCACAGTTTCAAGAGGCGGTAAAGGCATTTGATGATCTGCAGAGAATACAAATGGATGTGGCAATAAAGCTTTACGAGGACAGTGAGCAAATCTACTATATGACAATCATTATATTTTCCGTTATTATTCTTATTATCATTGGGATCGGAATCTTTTTGTCTATCCTAGTAACTAGAGCGGTAGTATCTCCTGTTCTAAGAGTAACTCATAAGCTTCAAGATATTTCTCAAAGTGGTGGAGACTTAACCCAACGAATCGGATATGATAGTAAAGATGAAGTGGGTGAACTCAGCAAGGCATTTGATGGGTTTATGGATAAGCTCCATACGATCATTAGGGACGTGGCTCACTCTGCACAAAATATATCTGCATCCAGTCAGCAGTTATCCACCGCCACAGAGGAAACCAATAGAACCCTAGAACAGGTAGCAGAAACTATATCAACCATCGCCAATGGTACTTCTGATAATGTAGCAGTCGTGCAGGAAACGACTGCTAGTCTGAATGAAGTAGCTCAGTTTGCAGAAGCTACAGCCAAAGCAGGGAAGTCTACGAATAAGGACAGTCTCAAAGTACAGCAATTGGCAGAAGAGGGTTCTGTTATCGTAGGGGAAGTAGTGGGTTCTATGAAAGATATCGCCACCTCATCCAATGAAGTGACAGTACTGATCTACCAGTTAGGTCAATCTTCACAAAAGATTGGAGATATCGTGCAGCTAATCACAGGTATATCAGAGCAGACGAACTTACTCGCCCTCAATGCGGCTATAGAAGCAGCAAGGGCAGGAGAAGCAGGACGGGGTTTTAGTGTGGTAGCAGAGGCAATCCGTAAGTTAGCAGATGAAACCAATAAAGCCACACAAGAGATTAGCTTATTGGTAAAAGATAACCAACATAAAACAGAAACAGCCGTTTCTTCCGTGCATACGGTAGAGGAAAAGGTTATGACAGGGGTAGTAAAGGCAGAGAATGTAGGGCAAAGTATTCAGGAGATCATAACCAGTATCCAAAGCATGGTTCATAAGATTCAGGAGATTGGTACAGCAGTAGGAGAACAATCCTTGTTGGTGAATGAGATCTCAAAGGCTATGAACTCTATCGCCTCGACTTCGTCAGATACAGCTGCGGGTACAGAAGAAATGAGTGCCAGTATACAGGAGCAGGTGAGTACCATGGAAGAAATAGAAGCAACGGCAAGTCAACTTTCAGAAATGGCAGAAAAACTCAATATAATTACATCAGGATTTACGATATAATTAAAAGAGAGCTCAAAGAGCTCTCTTTTATCATTCATCCAACATAGTTATTTCTTCTTGATACTTTGGATTTTCCTCAGAGTCAGGAAGAGAATCTATAGAATCACAAAGGGATAAGGTTTCTTGAGCTAAAATAGACACAGTGGGCATAAAGTAGGGATCTACTGTGTGAGAAGCTAAAACCATGTAGAGTGAAACATCTGAAGTCAAGAAGCGTGGTACATTCGAGATATTAAAATGCTGCACTTGAACTAGAGGTTCGTTTTCATTATAAGTAGCCAAAGTATAGGAGGTTTGTGTTTCACGGCTGATTAAATATGTGTAAGAATCTCGTTCGCAAAGTAGATAGTGGTCTTTATCAATTTGTTCTAATAATGAAAGTAATTCATCCATAGCCATGCCTCCTACCAATTATATCTCAATTATAGTATAATATAAGAGCCAACTCAATGTTTATATGAAATCTATAAAATATATTTGAGTGAGAAGTGGAAATATATCAGTATACTAGAATCATAAAGGAAGAGATGATGAAATGATAAAGTCAGATTTTAATGAGTATCCATTAAGTAGTGAGGTATTAAAGGCAATTAATATGTTGAATTTTGAAAACCCTACAAGAGTGCAGGCATTAGTTATACCGACTGTGTTAGAGCAGAAGGATATAATAGTAAAGTCTCAAACTGGAAGTGGAAAGACGGCAGCATTTGCTATTCCAATTTGTGAATTAGTCGATTGGGATGAAAATAAACCGCAAGCATTAGTGATCGTACCCACAAGAGAACTTGCAATTCAGGTCAAAGAGGATGTTTTTAATATAGGTAGGTTTAAAAGAATTAAAGTATCTGCTGTCTTCGGTAAAGCGCCTTTCTATATGCAAGAAAAAGAACTTAAACAAAAAACACATGTGGTGGTGGGGACACCTGGCCGTATTATAGACCATATTGAACAAGGGACGCTCAATTTATCCAAAATAAAATACCTTGTCATAGATGAAGCAGATGAAATGCTTAATATGGGATTTATAGAGTCAATGAAAACAATCATAAGCAGCGTGTCAAAAGATCGTGTGACGATGTTATTTTCAGCGACAATGCCTAGAGACATAGAGGTCTTATGTAAGAGATATATGAAAGAGCCTACATATGTGAAAGTAGAAGAGCAAAATCCAGCCTCAGAAAGAATATATCAAGAAAGATATACCGTAGAACAAAAAGATAAGATGAAGCTTTTAAGAGATATAACCATGGTAGAAAACCCAGATAGTTGTATTATATTTTGTAATACACAGCAAAAAGTGGATGATGTGTATAATGAGATGGCAAGTCTAAAGTATACTTGTGAAAAAATTCATGGTGGAATGGAACAAAGGGATAGAGTAAGAGTAATGAAGGATTTCAAACAAGGATATTTTAGATATCTGATCGCAACCGATGTGGCAGCGAGAGGGATAGATATAGATAATATTTCACTCGTCATCAATTATGATATACCACAAGACAGTGAAAGCTATGTCCATAGGATCGGGAGAACTGGACGTATAAGCAAGGAAGGTAGAGCCATTACTTTTGTAACACCTTATGAAGGTAGATTTTTAAATGATATCCATCAATATATCGGCAAAGAGATTGCTTTGAAAGAAAGACCTGACAAAGAAGCAGTAAGTGATTCCAAACAGGAATTTGTTGAGAAGACAAATACTACACCTGAAATCAAACAAACAAAAGGTGCGCCACTAAGCAAAGAAATCATGAAATTACATATCAATGCAGGCAAAAAAACAAAGATGAGAGCAGTAGACATTGTAGGAACACTTTGCAATATAGAAGGCATCACAGCAGAAGACATAGGGATTATCAATATAATTGATGTATCTACCTTTGTAGAAATATTAAATAATAAAGGTGAATTAGTTTTTCGAGAATTACAAAACATGACGATCAAAGGCAGACTGCGCAAGGTAAGTAAAGCAGATATGTAAATACAAGAAAAAAGGATCTGCCAAAGAAAGTAATTACGGGAGGCGATTTTAGTATGTTGGGGGAAATGTGCAGGGCTTTATTTTTTATTTTTATAGCAGAAATGGGAGACAAAACTCAAATCTTAGCTATGGCCTTTGCCACTCGTTATAAAACAGAAAAAGTACTGATGGGTGTTTTGATTGGTTCTTTTCTTAATCATGGGTTGGCAGTGCTTCTAGGGGTTTATTTAACGAGTGTGCTGCCAATCCACTTCATTCAATTAGTGGCATCTTTTTCATTTATCGGTTTTGGATTGTGGACTTTACACAGCCAAAAAGAAGAAGAAGGAGAAGACACGAAAAGCAAGCTAGGACCTATGGTCACAGTGGCTGCTGCTTTTTTTATTGGAGAACTAGGGGATAAAACACAGCTTATGGCGATTTCTCTTTCCACAGAAGCCAAATATCCATATATGATCCTTATGGGAACGACCTTGGGGATGGTACTGGTGAGCAGTGTAGGCATTTTAGTAGGTAGTCGAGTAGGTAAAAAGGTGCCAGAGTTTGCAGTAAAAATGATTTCTGCTGGGATTTTCTTATTTTTTGGAGTCATAGGCGTACTACAAAAAATGCCACGACAGTATGTAACGCTTGTAAATGTAGGTATATTTGTAGCGATACTAACAGGTATTGTATGGATACTCCTAAAGCCATTGTTAGAGGAGAGAAACAATCACAGGATAACGCCTTTTCAACATATGGCAGCGACTCTTCATATCCATACAGAACAGATTGGAAGGGCTGTAGCTCAAATATGTTTGGGTGAGGAATATTGTGGCAAGTGTAAGGGGAAGGGGTGTATGATCGGTTTTGCCAAGGCTGTGATTTCTAGCAGTTTGGACAGCAATCAAACATTTCTTCCACAAATATATAACAAACTGCCTGAGATCAATCAAGAAAAACAGTATGATCTACTGCTAGTAGCGGATGCATTGGCGGTGACACTCTCCCAATGTTTCAGCTGCGGAACCAGTCATAATAAGCAGTGTGTTGCCAGTAAAACGAGAGAAGCACTAGAAATGATCTGTTTTGGAGAGACGATTCCTTTTCATGGTATGGTCAGTCAGTATTTGTTTGTGTTGAGAAAAAAGGATGAAACCTTAGGAAAACGCGTGACCATGAAACTAGAAGAACTGCTCTTTGAAAATAGTCAAGCACAAGAAACTGTATAAAAGCCTCTTGCCCATATAGAAACTTAATTGTAAATATAACAAAGAAGGAACTCTAAAAAGCATATATTTGTCGTACCACATACTTTTTAGATATCCTTCTTTATTACAGTTTGAAAACTATAAAGGGCAAGAGGTTATAATTTTTATAAAAAATAAAAATAGTATTGACATAAATACAGTAGAGTATTATAATATTAAGTGTAGAGTAAAACACTACATGATTTATTTTTACCTGGGTAAAATAATCGTACAGCACGCTTGCGATTTACAGTAACAAATCATAGGCGTTAATTTAAGTATAAAATGAAATATCTCCTTGAGCGAAAACTTTCAAGTAATGGCTTAAGTTTACTTTTATGAATAACAAATAAAAGAAGGAATTACGAATATTTTACCGAATACAAATATATAGGTAGTCAATGTAAAGTGAGGTGTCGATATGCTGAGGATCTTTTATATCTGTTTTGGAACAGGGATTGTATTTACTTTGCTCTCGGTTTTATTAGGGCAGGTATTTGATGTAATGGGTATGGAGTTGGATTTAGATTTTGGTGATCTGTTTGGGGGGGGCATCTCACCACTGAAACCGATTGTGCTTGCCTCTTTTGTAACTGTTTTCGGTGGAGTGGGCATTATAGGCGTGCATAGTGGGATGGGCATTTTGAGCACTACCATCATAGCCTTCGTGATCGCCTTTATGACAGCATGGCTCTTATTTCGTTATATCGTAGTCCCTTTGTATAAGGCGCAGAATACGAGTGCTGTAGAACAGCAGTCTTTGATCGGGCATATCGCACAGGTAACTTTGGGCATGAAAGAAGCACAGTTTGGACGGATGAAATATGTAATCAATGGGAATACTTATACCGCCCCAGCCAAATCTGACACAAAAGAAGAAATCATAAAGGGGTCAGAGGTTGCCATTGTTGATATACAAAACAACACATTTTATGTGAAAAAAATATAAGGAGGATGTATCATGCCGGAAACTGCAATTGTTGGAAGTGTAATCGTTGGAATTATTGGGGTACTATTTTTATTGATCATCAGTGTATTGACCATGTGGAGAAGGGTGCCTCAAGATAAGGCGCTCGTGGTAACAGGATATAGGAAAAAGGTGATCTCTGGGGGCGGAGGTTTTGTCATTCCGTTACTAGAAAGAACAGACAGCATTTCTCTTGAAAATATGAAGATCGAAGTCAGAACGGGCGGGGCCCTTACAGAACAAGGGGTCGACATCATAGCAGATGGGGTAGCCGTACTGAAGGTTAAATCCGATAAAGAATCTATATTGTCTGCTATAGAGCAGTTTAATACAGGATCGCTAAAAGGGACGATCGAAGTCATTAAAGATACAGCCAAAGACGTACTAGAAGGAAAGCTTCGTGAGATTATCTCCAAGATGACCGTAGAAGAAATCTACAAAGATCGAGAAAAATTTGCTTCTCAGGTACAGGAAGTAGCAGCGCTGGATCTAGCCGAGATGGGTCTTGAGATCAAAGCCTTTACTATCAGGGATATCAAGGATGATAATGGGTATCTAGAAGCACTGGGTAAAAAGCGGATCGCAGAAGTAAAGAGAGATGCCAATATCGCTGAAGCAGAATCCACCAAAGAAACCAAGATCAGAACGGCAGAAGCGACGAGAGAAGGAGAAGCGGCAAGACTTGTAGCAGAAACGCGTATCGCAGAAGCAGGCAAAGAAAAAGAGCTCAAGGTACAAGACTATAGAAAAGAGCAAGAAAGAGCAAAGGCAGTCTCTGACTTGGCATATGAGATCGAAGCCAATAAGGTCAAAAAAGAAGTCACAGAAACCCAAATGCAAATAGAGATTACAAAGAAAGAAAAAGAAATCGAACTTGCAGAGGCTGAAATGAAGGTGGAGATCACCAGAAAGCAAAGACAAATCGAACTAGCAGAACAAGAAGCTTTGCGTAGAGAAAAAGAATTGGAATCAACCATCAAGAAACAAACCGATGCAGAAAATTATAGACAAGAAAAAACATCAGAAGCGCAAAAGTATAAAGATATCCAAGAAGCTCAAGCAAGATCAGAATCTATCAAACTAGAAGGACAGGCAAGAGCAGAAGCCAAAAGACTAGAAGGTATGGCAGAAGTAGATATTATCAGAGAAAAAGGAAAAGCAGAAGCAGAAGCCATGATGAAAAAAGCGGAAGCGTACAAACAGTACAATGATGCTGCCGTGACGCAAATGATTATCGAAAAACTACCAGAGATAGCGAGAGCAGTAGCAGAACCATTGTCAAAAACAGAAAAAATCGTCATCGTGGATTCAGGAAATGGATCAGGCAAAGGTGCTGCTAAAGTATCAGGGTATGTGACAGATATTATTTCCTCTCTCCCAGAAACCATAGAAGCACTAACAGGCGTAGATCTTACAAGTGCCTTCAAAAAGAAAGATGTAAAAGAAGTGGTGTCTAGTGTACCATCGGCTTCAATAAACAATGATCAACCAAAAACATCCAAATAAAAACACGCCTCCTTTAAAAAGGAGGCGTGTTTTTGGGGAAATCTGTTTCTATCCTAAATGAGCGCATCCAAATCTTTTAGAGGTACTTCCCTATGTTCAAAAGTCCCATCTAAGGATTTTATTTCAGCGGTATCTCCATTAGGGTTTAGACCTTTGATCCAAATAGGCTGTCCTTGGTACAGCACTTCTATCACACCTTTTGACACCAAAATGTCGTGAGCTTCTTCGTACTTCAAAATAATTCCTCCGCATCTATTTTCAAAATACTTGCGTAGTTATTATTTTCGGATCTCAGAAAAAGTATGTGGTAAGGCAAATACTTTTTCTGAGATCCTTATTTTCCATTTATCTTAGGTCTATACGATGAATTTTGTTGATTAGAATACGATATCATCAGCCTTCATCAGTTCCATCTTATGTTGTTGAAGCGCCTCCACTGCTTTTTCGGCCTCATCGGTGCGGATGACTACCGAGGCTCGCTCGTTCACTGCAAAGGCATACATATATTCAATACTGATCTCATGATCGGATAAGATGCGCAGTGCTTTAGATAAAGCACCAGGGGTATGGGGAACGACTAGGCAAATGACATCCGTTAGGCTTACAGAAAAGCCTTTCTCTTTTAGGCACTCTACGGCAGATAGTGGATCTGAGACGATTACCCGTAAGATGCCATATTCTGATGTATCAGCGAGGCTAAAAGCAGACATATTGATATTGTGCGCTCCCAGGGTTTCTGATACTTCGGTCAATCTCCCTGCGGTGTTTTCTAGAAAAACAGAAAGTTGTTTTATAATCATAGGACTTCCTCCTTATACCATATTTCTTTTATCAATCACTCGTTTTGCTTTTCCTTCACTTCGGGCAATGGTTTTGTGTTCTACCAATTTAACCTTTACAGTGATCCCCAAGGTGCTTTCCATACGATGACGGATCTTGGCAGTGAGTGCTTCTAGCTTACGGATCTCATCAGAGAAATACTCTCCTTCTACCTCTACCCACACCTCTAGGGTATCCAGATTATTGATGCGATCAACGATCAACAAATAATGCGGTTTGGTTTCGCCCATATCGAGTAGAATACTTTCTATCTGAGAAGGGAAAATATTGACACCTCGAATGATCAGCATATCATCAGAACGCCCCGTGCATTTGTCCATGCGAATCAGTGTACGACCACAGGGACAAGCATCATCATGGAGCGTCGTTAGATCACGCGTGCGGTAGCGAAGAATGGGTAGACCTTCTTTAGTAACAGTCGTAAATACCAGTTCTCCTTTACTTCCTATAGGGAGAGGCATAAGAGTAGTAACATCAATGATTTCAGGGATAAAATGATCTTCATTAATATGTAAGCCTCTTTGCTCCATACACTCGGAAGAAACCCCAGGGCCGATGATCTCGCTTAAGCCGTATATATCGATCGCTTTGATCTGTAACCTATTTTCTATTTCTCTACGCATATTTTCCGTCCAAGGTTCGGCGCCAAAGATCCCTACTCGCAAGGATAGATCTTTAGGCGTGATACCCGACTCTTCCATCGCTTCTGCTAAGTATAGCGCATAAGAGGGGGTACAAGCTAAGATGGTACTGCCAAAATCTCGCATAAGTTGGAGTTGTTTTTGCGTATTGCCCCCAGATATAGGAATGACAGCAGCCCCCAACTTCTCACTGCCGTAGTGCATACCCAGACCCCCAGTAAATAGTCCATAGCCATAGGCGATCTGGATAAAGTCATGACGATCCACACCAGCACAGCGTAAAGTTCGTGCCACGACCTCAGACCAGATCCCGATATCTTTTCGAGTATAGCCTACTACCGTAGGCTGCCCTGTAGTACCGGAAGAGGCATGAATCCTTACGATTTCGCTGATAGGTACAGCAAAGAGACCATAAGGATAGTTATCTCTTAGATCTTGTTTGGTGGTAAAGGGCAATTTTTTTAGATCTTCTATACCTTTGATATCTGCAGGTTCTAGTCCAAGATCCTGCATTTTCCTACGATAAAAAGCCACATTATGGTAAATTCGTTCTACCATTTCTACAAGGCGCTCAGATTGTACCTGGGTCATCTCATCTCGGCCCATACATTCATACCGTTCATTCCAAATCATTGTACTCCCCCTCATATTATAGAAAAATAAAAAATTATTTGAGTATATTTAATAGTATTGTAGTATATTATATCAAAAAATAAAAGAAAAAACTGAAGCAATCATGCAAGAGATGCTATATATATTTCTTTTAGTAGGAATATATGGTATAGTACAACTACTCTATACCATATACTTTTTTAGATATTTGATATAGAAAGAGTTAAAAGAAAGGGGAATTTTGGTGACAGAAGCAATGAATACGGTACAACATATACTTACGGAATGGACAGCAAAATTTTCTACAGATAGTATAATAAAAAAGTTTCTCTTTTCGATTATTGCGTATATATTGATCCGAATAGCCTTTAAAGCAGTTCACTTTTTGATAGATAGACTTACGATTCCAACTGATCAAGCACTGAAAGTTAAAAAAAGTTTGCACTATATTAGAAGATTGGTATTTATTCTCTGCTTACTCCCCATATGGCTAGCGAACATGCGAAATATACTTACATTTATGGGTTTGTTCTCAGCAGGGCTTGCTTTTGCGTTCAAAGATGTGATTTCTAGTATACTAGGCTGGGTAATCATCGTGATGAACAAGCCTTTTCAGACAGGAGATCGGATACAGATCGGTAATGTAGCAGGCGATATTATGGAGATCAACACTTTTTATACGACAATTTTGGAAGTCAATCAAAGCACAACCCAGAGTACGGGGAATTTTATCAGCATTCCCAACATAAAGCTTTTGATGGAACCTGTATTTAATGAAACCAAGATTTTCCCATATGCGTGGGGAGAATTGTACATTTATCTTACCTTAGACAGCAACTGGGAATTAGCCAAGGATATCTTACAAAAGATCGCGGGCAAATATTTAGGGGCTATTGTAGAGGAGGCCAAAGAATCTATTACAGATGCATGGAAGAAATATCCTATATTTTATACAAAGCTCAATCCTATGATCTATACCTCTATAGAACAGGGACGGATCGTATTGACACTTCGTTTTATGGCTGGAGCCCGAAATGCTCGAAATATGCAGCATCAGGTATATGAAGAGGTGCTGAAACAGTTTAGCGTATATGAAGATATAAAACTAAAATGAAGTATACATAAGAATAGGAGCGATGGCAATACAAATGTATTGCAGATAGAATAGTAATATGATAAAATATTATCAAGGCATATTATCATATGCCAATAGAGCAAAGGTGTTCTAATAGGATACCTTTGTTTTTTTGTGGCTTGGATAGAGTATTGGTTTATATTTTCTATATACAGAAGGGAGAATTGAAGGACATGAAAGAAAAAAAAGGCGGAGTAATAAAAAATCATACAATACGACAAAAGATGATTGGATTTTTTGTTTCTATTCTCACAGCTATGCTGCTTTTAAATGGAATATTTATATTTGCTGGATGGAAGGCTGTCAGACAATATGAAACGATGACAGATAATATGCTCCTAGAAACAGAAATTCAAAAAAGCATGAAAGAAGTGGTAAAAAGTTTTCAGCAAATCATTCAAAATCCTTCTGAAGAACAACAAAAAAAATATGAGGATTATTGGGAACAAATCCAAGGTTTACAGCAAAGCTTAGATCTAACAATCATTGATGATCTCAGTCGTGAGCAGTATGAGGCATTGAAAAATATCGTGCAAAGTATTAAAGATGAATGTGATGAGGGAATTGCTCTTTTGAGTGGAAGTCCAGAAGATCAGAAAGAAGCGACCAATCGGTATCAGAAAGCCCTAAAGCAGATTAGTTTTTTGGACAGTGCTACAGGGGAACTCATTCTTAGAGAACTGGAGTATACAAGAGAGTTAAAAAGAAACATACAGAATTTGTATAAAATAACGATGATTGGCGGCATGCTTATTCTTATTGGGATTTGTATAGGGACCATAGGGTATATGCTTCTATTTACAGGAAAAATCCGTAGCAATTTAAAGCATCTTACAGAAGTTGCTGATTTTATTGCCCGAGGAGATTTAACAGTTCGTATTACACAGATAGATATGGGGGATGAGATCGGAAGATTAGCCGCCACCTTTTATCATATGGAGCAATTTTTAATTGATATAGCCAAGAAGATTCAAGGAGCCAACAAAGAGGTAGCCCAAGCATCCACCCAATTATCTGCCAATGCAGAACAAAGCCGCTGCGCCAATGATAGCATTGTGCAAGGAATTATTCATGTTCATGAAATCGCAGCAGAACAAGCCATCATGGTAGAGGATGCAGCAACTCGTATAAATACAGCAGATAGACAGATGAAAGAAATGCTGCAGGAAGTACAGCGGATGGAGAAAAAAGTACGGAACGCTCAAAGTACTACTGCAGAAGGAGCTTCTATAGTAGAGGATATGATCAACCAATCAGAAAAAACAACCCACATTATGCAGCGCTTCCAACAGGAAATGGCTAGGTTAAATGAGAGGTCAACAGAAATTGGTAAAATCGTAAATTTGATTACGAATATAGCAGAACAAACCAATTTATTAGCCTTAAATGCAGCCATTGAAGCCGCAAGAGCAGGAGATGCAGGAAGGGGTTTTGCTGTAGTTGCGGATGAAGTGCGAAAGTTGGCAGAACAATCATCAGGAGCAGCGAAAGAAATAACCAGTATGATTCATAATATTCAACAGGATACTTCAAGTATGAATCAAGATATGGGAAAAAGCATGAGTACACTGCAAGAAAGCCGACAGATGACTATAAAAGTAGGCAACTCCTTTACCAATATTGATGGAACCAATAAAGAAGTGGTGAGTAGAGTCCAAGAGATATGTCAATATGTAGAAGAAACTTTTACACAAGTGCAACAAGTGAATATATATATGGAAAAACTAAAGACAATGGCTGGGGCTTTGGCACAGCAAAGCGAACAGAGTTCTGCTTCAGCAGAGGAACAAACAGCAGGGATACAAGAAGTAAGCAGTGCAGCAGAAATATTAAAACAAATGGCAACCCAAATGCAGAATATCGTATCAAACTTTACGGTATAGAAGTAAAAAAGTGGATATAAAAAAGTGTGCTGAAAGCTAAATCTCAGCACACTTTTTTTGGAGTGTAATAAAGGTATGTGCATATACATTGTTTTCATCCACCATGCCATCCTTCTGAGCAAGTACTGTCCACTGATCAGGCGCATAGACAGGAAAAAATGTATCCCCTACAAAATCCTCATGGATCAAGGTAAGATACATCTTTTGGGCATAAGGCAGGAGCCACGAGAAGATCTCCCCACCACCGATGACAAAAAACTCTTCAAGAGATGCTATATAAGGCACGAGATCCTCAAAAGCCTGTACAATTTGTACTCGATCATGGTACACCATATACTCAGCATTCCGAGTCAGCACCACATGTTTACGTCCTGTAAGTACACCAGGTAGTGCTTCAAAAGTTCTCCGTCCCATGAGCATCGTCCTGCTCCCACCCGAAGTAATCTCCTTAAACCACTTCAGATCATTAGGAAGATGCCACGGCATACCCTGATTCCTTCCTATCACACGATTCTGCCCCATAGCCACTACAAAACTCAGCATATATACCTCCGCGGTTTAATTCGTGATCATACAAACTAGGGTCAGTATTAGGAGCAACATGACCTTAGCCAAAGAATATTGTACTGAAGGAGATTGCAGATGATCTTTAAAATTTCTCAATATGAAATACTATACCCTAGCCAAGCAATATTGTACTGAAGGAGATTGTAGAGGATCTTTATAATTTCTCAATATGAAATATTATACCCTAGGCGAAACAATATTGTACTAAGGGAGATTGTAAGAGCGCGTTTGCACATAGTCAAATACGCCACAAGCCCCACCGCACATACCATACGCTCCGTGGTAGCAAGAATAGTAATATACCGATGCACTAAAAAGGATACACTACTTGTGCGTACACACAAATCCAATGCTTCAACAGCCCAAGCGCCTTTACAATCCCCGTGTACAATTTGTTTCGCCGGATATTTTGATCCTACAGATTATATTTTCGCAAAATCCCTTCTATAAATTGTCCATTTTCATAGAACAGCTCTCCATCGGCATATATCCTGCCGCCCTTTCTCATATCACAGATCATATCCCAGTGGATGGATGATTCATTTACCCCACCCGCCTCTGGCATGGCTGATCCGATCGCCATATGGATGGTTCCACCAATCTTTTCATCAAACAAGATATTCTTGGTAAACTGAGTGATCCCATAATTCGTACCGATCGCTACTTCTCCAAAATACCTACTTCCAGCATCCGTATCTAGATACGCATGAAGCAAATCTTCCCCCTTGGCAGCGGTAGCTTTTACTACTTTTCCCGCTTCTACCTCTAGATATACCCCTTCTACTTCTCTACCCCCATAGATCGCAGGGAAAGAAAAGGTGATATGTCCATGAATATCTGTCTCCACAGGAGAGGTAAAAACTTCTCCATCAGGAAAATTCACCTTGCCACAGCAATTAATCCATTTGCGTCCATCGATCTTGACTTTGATATCTGTACCTTCTGATACAATGTGCAGCTCTTTTTTTGTATCTAGATAAATAATCCATCGTTCCTGAGCTGCCTCGATTTTTTTCCATTCTCCTACAGGGTCTTCGTGGTCTAAAAGCCCCGCACCATATACAAAGTCCTCATACTCTGAAAGACTCATGCCTGCTTCTTGGGCATCGGCATGGGTCGGGTACTGCGTACCACACCAGCGGAGATCCCCAGAAGCAGTTCTGTCTACGTAGATCTTATGATTTTCCTTGTTGGCAATACTTCTACGCTGGAGCTTTTGGGGATCAATACTAGTCAGTGCTTTAAGATTTCTAGAACCCCAAGCTGTCAGCCATACATCCCCCTTGCGCACACATTCACCCCAAAAATCATCGGGACGAGCAACCTGATCCTCACTACCGTATCGATATAGAGCTTCTCCGATCTCAGGGACAGCGACTACATACTGTACAAATGCGCCTTTTTGGATCGCTTCTTTGGCGACCTCGATCATATAAGGAACCGCTACTTCTTCTGCACGGATATATACTTTATCCCCTGCTTTTACCTCCGTAGAATATTCTACTAATAATTTTGCCAACTTCTGCAGTCGTATATCTGCCATTTTATCTCATCCTTTCTCAGTATGCAGTTTATTTAAGACATATATCTAAGGTACTTAACCTATTTTATCATAGCACTACTACATAGATCAGACAATGTTTTATCAAGTAAGGTATCTGAAAAAATAATCGGGTGCAGATCTAGAGAAGGTGCGGTATGGAGAATACTTCCGTACATAATGGAAACACTACCAATAGATATACATAGATAAAAAGTGGATCGGTGGTCTCATGAAGCCAAAAAAATTAAAACAGATGAAAGTACATACAAAGAATCATAAAGTAGAGTCTTCGCAGCAAGGGACACCCCAAGATGCTGTCATAGAAACTCAGAGCAAGCAAGAAGACAGTGACTCTAGTAGTACAAAGGTATCCGTAAATATCAAGCAAAATGAAGCATATCTAAAAAAAGTACTGCAGCCGGGAGCAGATGTGATTTATAAGCACCTGGATCTCCAAGATATAAATGGACAGCCTGTAAATTTTTTGATGGTGTATATCAAAGGACTCACGATGGAGTCACATATAAATGAATATGTTGTAAAACCTCTGCGTATAGATATACTCCACATGGAGGGAAATATAGAACAAGTAAGACAGCGGATTTTATCCTATGTACTCACCATTCAAGAACAATATGATACACAAAAAATACTAGAAGCCATATTAGAAGGACATTTGGCGATCTTTATAGAGGGCTATGATCAAGTATTTCTGGCGGATATCAAATATTTTCAAAAGAGAGCGATTACAGTCCCTCAGTCTGAAACCATCTTAGGAGGACCGCAGGAAGCATTTATCGAAGATGTAGAGATCAACGTGGGACTCGTCCGAAAGAGAATACGAGATATCCGATTAAAGATTTTGTGGAAAACCATAGGAGAAAAGGACAGGCTTAACCTTGCAGTTTTATATTTAGAAGGAGTTGCCGAAGAACATGTAATCAAAGAAATAGAAAAACGTCTTGATCAGATGAAAGCCGATGAAGTAGCTGGAATGCAGGCACTCAAAAAAGGATTATCGGACAATGCATGGTCCATATTTCCACAGGTCATGACCTCAGAGCGACCCGATCGAATTGAAGAATCGCTACTCCAAGGAAAAGTAAGTATTATAGTAGATGGCACCCCTTTTGTCATGATTCTTCCAGCATACTTCACAGATTTTTTAGCATCCATGGAAGATGCGAATGAATCTGTATATTATTGTTCTATCATGCGATTGGTAAGAATGCTAGCAGCCATTACCACACTTATATTGTCTCCCTTGTATGTGGCACTATTGTCTTTTCATTATGAACTGCTGCATCCTGATCTTCTCGTAGAGTTAGCCAGATATCGTTCTAGGGTTCCTTTCCCACCTCTTGTAGAAGCGATCATCATGGAGGGGATCGCGGACTTGATACGAGAAGCCAGTGCCAGACTACCAAAGCAGGTAGCCCCTACCATCGGTATTGTAGGCGCTTTGATCTTGGGGCAGGCATCTGTTACAGCAGGGATCGTGAGCCCTATTATGATCTTGGTGGTAGCAGTTTCCACCATTGTATCCAGTGTCATACCAGATTATTCCTTTTCCTACTCTGTGCGGATTTTGCGGTATGTGATGCTCCTACTCAGTGGTATATTAGGCGCATACGGCATTTCTATTGGACTGATCTTTATTATGGCGCATCTAGTGAGCCTGACCTCCATGGGATACGGATATTATTCTCCTATTGCCCCAGCAAGGTTTCATGATTGGAAAAATACAGTCGTAAAATTTCCTAGCCGAAAACAAAAACCTCAGAAGAAGCAGAAAGGAGAAGGGACATGAGTTCATCCAAACAGGCAGTCACCTCCTTTCAACTCTTTGCGCTTATGAGTCGGTCTGTGATTGCGGTAGGCTTGTTAGGCGTGGCTAGAGATGTGACAGAGATCGGCAAGCAGGATGGGTGGATTGCTACCTTGTTATGTGGGGCACTCATATCCATACTCATTGGTTTTCTAGTCATGCTATGCCACAGATTTCCCCAAAGGAGCTTAGTGGAAATGATTGAATATACCCTAGGACATCGAGTCTCCACAATACTCGCTTTTGTATATGGAGCCTACTATTTTGGGATGACAGCGATGATAACGCGAGAATTGATAGAAATTATCAGCACATGGTTTCTGGATAAAACGCCTTTTTGGGTTATTATGGCAGCAGGGATTATTCCTGTAATATATATTGCGGTCAAAGGAATTCATTGTGTAGTACGGTTTGTAGAAGTAGTATTCATGCTATCACTACCTTTTCTTATACTTATTTTGATGGGGATTCCTTATTTCGAATCCATAAATATGATGCCGATAGGTGGAGTGGGTGCCAAAAATATTATCCTATCTATGGAAAAGGTTTTATTTGCCTTTAGTGGGTATGAGATTTTCCTGTTTTTTAATCCCTATATAGGGGAAAGAAAAAATATACGTAAAATGGTGGTAGGAGCAGGGCTGTTTACAACGATAATCTATACGATGGTGGTATTAGTACAGATCTTATTTTTTGGATATGAGGAGTTACAGTTTCTTTTATACACAGTGATGAAATACTTCAGGAGCTTTGAGGTTCCCATTATAGGAAGGTTAGAATTAGTTTTTATCTTTTTTTGGTCGGCGGCTTTATGCAGCACCCTTTGTATTAATCTGTTTTTAAGTGGCATGGCTTTTGGAAAAGGATTATCATGGGGTAAAAAACAAGGAAAAGCCACATACCTAATTCTCGGGATTGCTGCGGGGGTGGTTTCTCTTGTGCCAGCCAATATAAAGAGTGTACTGAATATACTTACGTGGTTCGGATATACCAATGTAGTAGTGGGCATGATCATTCCTTTTTTGGTACTGCTTCTTTCTTATAGAAAGAAAGTAAAAGGAGGAGAAATCATTGATGAATCGGTATAAAAAAATAGCTTCAATCATATTGGTAAGCTGCCTTTTGACTGGGTGTTGGGACTCAGAGGAAGTGGATAATATCTATCTCCCTTTTGGAGCTGCGGTAGATGAGACACAAAATCCGAAGGAGATCAAAGTAAGCTTTTTGGCACCGAATTTTTCACAGAAAGTGCTGGACGATACCATCGTATTAAAAGGATTAGGTCAGTCCATAGGAGAAGCGCAACAAAATATGCAGACCAAGTTTCATCATGAGTTTAATCCTGGTCATATGCAGATTATTTTGATATCAGAAAAAGTGGCTACAGATAACAATATCGTACAATTCCTTGAATTTTTCGGGAGAAGTCCTAAGATCAAGGAATACATCAATATCCTTGTGACCAAAGAAGATGCCGATATGGCATTTGATATGGAGCTTCAGTCTACGCCTTACCCTACTCAGTTGATCCATGAAGGCGTGCAGCAAAATTATGAAGATAAACGATATCCTTCTAGAACGATTCGGACTTTTTTTAATAGGTGGTCTCAAGAAGGCATCGAACCTAGCCTACCCTATCTGGAAATGGAGCTCTCTGAAGGAAAACCTATCGGCATTATCATGGATAAGATTGCAGTGTTTAGAGACGATCGCATGGTAGGTGTGCTAGATGAAAGGGAGTCATTAGCCTATATGCTCTTAACAGGCAGTGGCATTGGGAAAAGATATTTTATGCCACAAAATGAGAAACACAAGGGATATGCCAGTATGGATATTTTTAAAGTCAAAAGCAAGATAAGTGTGCATATCAAAGAGGGAGAGCCTTATTTTACTGCGAAAGTACAGATCACAGGAGATGTGTCCGAATATGAAACAGGAAGTACAGAAACATTATTTGAAGATAGAAATATTCCCAAGTTAGAAAGAAATTTTGCTGCAGAATTCGAACAACTGATCACACAAGCTGTAACCGTACTACAAAAGAAACATCAAAGTGATATTGTGGGTTTTGGACGAATACTGAAAGGCAGGTATCCAGAAGATTTTCAAGAGGATCGTTGGAGAGAGCAATTTGAGGACATAAAAATACAAGTGGAGGTTCAAGTGAAAATTCGTACCATTGGTGTATCCATGTAGGAGATGCCAGAAAGGAATCTATATGAGTAAGAATAGAGCAAGACCCTCTAGAGTGACTGCATTTCAACTATTTGCGATCATCGTTCGAGGGGTGATTGGTGTAGGGATCTTAGGGCTTGCTAGGGTAGTCACAGAGGAAGCCAAGCAGGACGGATGGATTTCTATTTTGGGAGCAGGTGCTGTGTTGGCAGTAGGGATGGTGGCATTTACTGCACTATGCAACCGATATCCCCATAAGACGATCCTAGAAATAGTCGAGCATATACTGGGAAAGTGGATAGGGAAATGCATGGGAATCTTATTTACAGGAAGCTTTGTATTTGGATCTGCTTTGCTAGTAAGATATTTTGCAGAAGTAATGGCTACATGGTTTCTTCATGAGACTCCTTTTTGGGTTATTATGCTAACAGCCATGATGATGGTAGTCTATATCAGCCATAAGGGAATGTCTTGCCTTATTCGATTTAATGAGTTGATTTTCATGATTTTACTTCCAACAATCCTTGTGTTCTTCATCGGCATGCCTTATGTTCGGATGTTCAATATCATGCCCATAGGAGGAGCGGGGGCAGGTGCCATGATCAAATCCATTAGGCCTGCTTTATTTGCTTTAGGGGGATATGAAGTACTGTTTTTTTTGAATCCTTATATCGATAGCAGAAAAAATGTAGGAAAAGCATGTGTAGGAGCCGTAGCATTCATTACCTTTTTTTATAGTGCGATTGTATTCCTTCAGATAGGTTTTTTTGGTCATGAAGAGCTGCAGTTTCTAATATTTACGGTCATGAAGTATTTGAGGAGTTTTGAAATTGGCGTATTTGGCAGATTGGATTTACTATTTATCTTTGTTTGGTCCTTTGTCATCATCAGCACGCTTAGTATCCATTATTTTTTGGTAGGGTTCACCATAGGAGAAACCTTTACTATACCAGATCAAAAAAGAAAAATGCTGTATATCATCCTAGCGCCTGTAATGGTAGGACTCGCCTATATACCGCCAGATGTTCAGATGGTAGTAGAATTTGCAGGCATTTTAGGAGTAGTTAAATTCATACTGTGGTTTATTGCTCCTTTGATACTTTTTGTACTATCTTTACTTTTGGAAAGAAAAGGTGATACGAGTGAAGCACCTAAGGATTTTATGTAGAAATATATCTAGGTTTTTGAGTATCATGGGGATTGTAGTACTGCTGACGGGTTGTTGGGATGCAGAAGAAGTGGACGATATTTTTTTGCCTTTTGCTATAGCGGTGGATTCTTACGAATCTGTAGGAGATATCAAAGTCAGTATACTAGCCCCTTCTTTTTCTCGTAAGATACAGGATGAAGTAGTAGTACTAAAAGGAACAGGTCGATCGATCATAGAAGCCAAACAAAATATGCAGATCAAGGTGCATAAAGAAATTAATATAGGTCATGTACAAGTACTGCTGCTGTCGAAACAGCTAGCACAAGAGCAGCGTATTAGCCCTTTTTTGAAGAGTTTGAGTCGAAATCCTCGGATTAAGGAATACTTAAATATATTCATCATGGATGGTAATGCAGAAGAGGCTTTTGATCTGCGGCTTCAGTCTACGCCTTTTCCTTCCGAGATCATGAATACGGGAGCCAAACTTAATTATCCCGATATGCGATCTCCGTCTAGAACATTACGAACTTTTTTGAATGATTTGAAACAGGAAGGCATTGAACCTAGTATACCTTATCTAGAACTAGAACGAGCAGAAGGAAAACCTATCGGTGTGATCATGGAAAAGATCGCTGTATTTCAAGATGACCGTATAGTAGGGATTTTGGGCAAAAGAGAATCGATGGGGTATATGGTCATGATGGGAGCCGCCAAGCAAAAGCAGATTACGATGGATCATGTGGGGTTTAACGAAAAGGATAAAGAAGCGACTCCTCAAGGAGGCTTTGCAAGTTTTAATATTTTTCGTGCGGATAGTCGGATCAAGCC
Source organism: uncultured Clostridia bacterium (assembly GCA_937989765.1). Lineage (GTDB taxonomy): Bacteria > Bacillota > Clostridia > Lachnospirales > CALKRZ01 > CALKRZ01. The sequence continues at coordinate 21,579 of CALKRZ010000188.1, forward strand.
CTATATACTAGAAGATGAACCATATTTTACGGTATACGTTAACGTAGTGGGAGAAATCACAGAGCATAAACCGATAGTCCAAGCAAAGTTGTTAGAAGAAGGACATATTGAAATGATGGAAAAAGAATTTGCCCAAGAGTTTAAAAAATTAATAGAAGAAAGCCTGCAGCAGATTCAAAAAGAGTATGAAAGTGATATCGTAGGATTTGGAAGAACGCTACGAGCCTACTATCCTAAGTATTTTTCAGAAGAAGAGTGGAAAAAGCAGTTTAAGGATGTTAAAATTAAGGTTAAGGTGAATGTAAAGATCAGAAGCATAGGGGTAGCCCTGTAAACATAGGAAAAACAGATCCAACGATAGATAGTAACGGGGAGGTATGGCAGTGAATGATCAAGAGCGGATGGCGGTAGGAGAAAAAGTGACCAAGGTGATCATCGGAGCCAATCTAGGGCTAGCGGCGTTAAAGCTTCTGGCAGGTTTTTTCGGCAGAAGTAATGCCATGATCGCAGATGGCGTGAATTCTACGGCGGATGTACTTACTACGGCAGCTGTGATGATGGGACTTCGTTTGTCCAACAAGCCAGAGGATGAAAGTCATCCCTATGGTCATGAAAAGATAGAGCCAGTGGTAGCTAAGCTATTGGCGATTGTATTATTTGGGACAGCACTACTGATCGGATATAATGCAGTACAGCTTATTAGGCGAGGAGGCTATGAAACGCCACGGGGCATCGCCATCTATGCGGCGGTTGTGTCGCTTGGGATCAAAGAGTGGATGTATCGGTATACCGTAAAAGGAGCAAGAAAGATCAATAGTGCGGCCCTCATGGCGGATGCATGGAACCATCGGACGGACAGTTTTTCTTCAGTGGGTACGCTTGTGGGGATTGTAGGTGCTAGAATGGGATTTCCCATACTAGATCCTCTGGCAGCCATCCTAGTAGCCATCCTTATCATGAAAGTAGCCCTCGATATCTATATGGAATCCATCCATCAGCTCATGGATCGAGCGGCGGATAAAATAACAGTGGAGAAGATCGAGAAGCTGATCTTAGAAGTACAAGGTGTATGCTGTATCGATCTCCTAAAGACCCGCATCCATGTTAGCAAACTATATGTAGATGTAGAAATCGGAGTCGATGAAAACCTCACGGTAAAAGCTGCCCATGAGATTGCAGAAGCAGTTCATGATCATATAGAAGCCAAGGAAGAACGGGTAAAGCACTGTATGGTTCATGTGAATCCACATAAACTAGTTTCCAGTAAATGAGTGAACCCCACCTGATCTTGAGGTGGGGTTCACTACATGATGCATGTAAATGACTAGGCAGACAAAGACGCTACAAATTTTTGAATTTTTTCTGGAGGTAGATCGGAATAGTTTTTGCCTCCCATGACGACTTTGGTGATGAGACGATCTACAAATCCCATGCGTGCCGAAATCACCTCTGAACCGAGGACATCCTTCACAGTAGCATGAGCATACAGTTCAGCAGGAAAGGCACTTTCCAGTTGCTTAAACTTAGTATCATTCTCAGGAGAAGCGGCGCATATAAATAACCCAATACGCTTCTTCAATAGAGTAGGAAGATGGGTAGCGCCGTATTCGAGCATCTTTTTTTGGATGCTACCCATATAGATAGAGCCACCCAAAATTACCGTATCGTATGCATCCAAATTGGGTGCATTTTGTTTCATCAAATTAACTAAGGTAACATCTCCATCGAGGGTAGATTTCATCATAGTAGCTACCTTTTCTACGCTACCGTATTTCGTTGTATAAATGAGTATAGTTTTCATAAATTCATCTCCTATTGATACGATTCTGTACTTAGTATATACCATTTTAGGTAGACAGACAATGGATTTTTCCTAGAAAGGATTATACATATAGGGAATTAATATCAAAAAAAAATACAGCTCATTATCAAATGATAATAAATATTACACTGAAAAACATTGTAAAATAAGCATTTATCCTATATAATCTGCATATAGTAAATTATCAATTACAAAGTGGAGTGAAAAGGATGAATGATGAACAGCGATATCAACTGGGCAATCATATATCAAAAGTAACGATAGGAGTGAATGTAGGACTTTCGGTAGTCAAGCTATTGGCAGGAGTGATCGGGAGAAGTGGTGCCATGATAGCCGATGGTGTCCATTCTTTATCAGATGTACTCAGTACAATGGCAGTGATGATCGGATTACGGATGGCGAAAAAGCCAGCCGATGCAGACCATCCTTACGGCCATGAAAAAATGGAATCGGTAGCAACAATACTTCTAGCAACACTCCTTCTCTTTACAGCAGGTGGGATCGCTTATAGCGGATTTATGAATATAATAAAAGGAAGTACATCTGTGCCTGGGCGTATTGCTGTCTATGCTGCGTTGAGTTCTATTGGAGTGAAAGAATGGATGTATCACTATACCATCAAAGGAGCCAAAAAAATAAATAGTACAGCGCTTCAGGCAGATGCTTGGCATCACAGGTCAGATGCATTTTCTTCCATTGGTTCATTGGTAGGAATTATAGGTGCTAGACTGGGATTTAGTATATTAGATCCCTTGGCAGCATTGGTTATCTCTGTTTTGATAGGAAAAGTAGCCGTAGAGATTTATATACAAGCTGTACGGCAAATGTTAGATGAATCTGCGGATGAAGAAACCCTCCAAAAGCTTCAAGAACATATTTTATCCATCCGAGGAGTGCTTCAGATCGATGAGTTAAAGACCCGTATCCATGCCAATAAGGTATATGTGGATGTGGAAATAGCAGTCGATCAAGAGCTCACTATTTGCCAAGCGCATAAGATTGCAGAAAAAGTCCATGACACGATAGAACAAAAGGAAGAAAAAGTGAAGCACTGTATGGTTCATGTGAACCCTTGCGAAACAAAACAAACACAAAAAACTCTATCCGGAGTATAGGATAGAGTTTTTTTTCTAGTATAGCATCCGAGCCAAAGGCCCTTTTTCATTTAGATAAGGCTGTAGTTCATATACGGAAATAGGGAAATAGGGAAAGCCAAATGCGTAGGGGGTAATTTCATAGAGTTGGAAATATAGAACAAGTGATTTATCAGCAATATAAAAATCTTGATCTGGACGAATACGATTAAATTCGCCTAGGAGATAAATATTGCGTTCCTTGATCTTGCGCTGTACAATGTCTGATAAGATCTGTACATAATCAACCCCAGGTTTAAAAAGTTGCTCCAGTGTAAGGATGTTACCCGTCTGTATATCCATCGTCAAAGAACGGATAAGCCGCAGTCCGTGGGCGCCCCCTGCATAGGCATCTAGGATCAAAGACAGACTGAGAATCCCCTTTTCATTCGTCTTGATTTCAAAAGAACCATCTAGATCAGTTTTAGGATTTTCATAATACCCTTGTTCTCTGATCATAGTATTGAGCACATTCATGATCGCTGTATTTATACGCTCCTGTGCAGAAGGATTTTCAAGCCCTGTTATGACAGGATAGGTAATATCCAAGCGAGGACGATTCATCCTCCTAGTATTAATCTGTACGGGCAGTTGTACGCCATATACACTCACAGGTATCCATCTCCTTACATACATAAAAGTAGACATGCAAAAAACATGCAAAAGGATTATTCTGCCACATGCGCTGTTATTTTGTTTGCATGCCCTATATCCATATATAGTATTCGGGTATAGGATATTATGTTCGTTGTCATTTGCGTATTTCTAAAGAATAGAGTGTGAGCCAAGTTTTTTTAAAAGAAATGCCTCTTTATGCAGAATAAAAAAGTTTGTAAAACTTTCAAATGTAAATTCATCTAAAGAATCTATGTCATCTGATATTAATTTAACCATACGACATAAGTCTCCCACTTCTATAAGTGAGGGATAAACTTCCAAGATCCGTGGGAGTTCAAGCTCCGACGGATGGTTAATAAACTGTAGCGTAGAGGAGGTTTATTCCCTTTGACAAAAGCATGAAGGTATTTCACCATACTTTAAATTCTTTTTTATACAAGGATCGCAACCATCTGAATGGGTGCTAGGATGATTTTTACATTGGTGTTCAGGACAATTACAAAAATGATGATTTTCAGACATAAGAACAACTCCTTTGAGGTATATGTGATTTTGTAAGTTATAAAAAAGTAGATCAAAGCGTTATTTAGGAAATGAGATCAACGATAGATGCTATAAACCATAAAAATATGATAAATAGGAGCATATTGCCTGCAAGTTTAAAAATACGATATTGCTTAGGGTGATTTATTATGAAACCAAAGCAGAATAAAATAATAAGTAAAATAACTAATGGAATCAAATCAGAAAGCATATAAATTACCTCCGTACCAAATATAAGATAAATAAGTAAATGACTAAGAGATAAAGTAAGCTACTTCTTTTTTTAGCTAAACAAAAATAAGGAAAAAACCATTCTAGCAACTGTATGAGAATTATATCATAGTGTGACATACAAAAATATAAAAATGATGTACTAAAAGTTGTGTGGATCAAGAGCATAGTGATATTGATCCACACAAGGGTAAAAGAAGTGCTTGTATAATAGATAGTAAGATAGCTAAGGAGTGTACCATACCTTGACGGTAGGTATAAAAAAAGATACAATAATATAAATACTAATAATTTTTCGGTGTTAGGGAAAGTGGTGAAATTCCACTACAGTCCCCGCTACTGTCAGTACGGACAAAGGCCTACGAATGATCCACTGAGCATATGCTTGGGAAGGAAGGCACTAGGAGGAAGTACAAGTCAGGATACCTGCCCGAATTTAAGGCAACTTCAAAAAAAACTTTGCAATCTGCTGGTCTATTTTGCGTCATACTTCGTCAGCGGAACCTGCTTTCTTGTCTGACACAAAATATCCTCAGCATCTTTGCAAAGTTTTTTCTTTCATTTGCCTAGATTTCTGCCCCTCGGAGGAAAGGTGCAGAGGTTTTTTCATGGTGTATAAAACCCACATGGAGCTACCTCTGTGTGGGTTTTTTTGTATGTATTCTATGCAAAATGTTTAGAAACTAAACACTACTCACAGGCTGTGGATAAAACTGTGGATAATAATTCGTGAGAATTGTGAATGAAAAATAAAATGAGCAGCAAAAAAAATAGGGAAAGAGGGACAAGGCTAGGATAGTGGATATGTGGGTTGTTTTGTGGATAACTATGGGGAAAGTGATAAGAATTGTGGATGGAGTGGAAAAAAACATGAAAACAGTGAAAATGCTGTGGATAATGATATGTTTTATACTTGTAGGCTGTCAAAATCCTGACCACGGAGTGATCCAAAAAGGGAAACTCTTGATTACACAGGATTTTGGAGGACAGCCACTAGAAAACATAGAAGTAGAATTTGCCAAAGGAGATAGTGTCCTAGAAATAGTACAGCAGTATGCGCAAGTAGAAACCGCGTATGATGGAGGATTTGTCAACAGTATCAATGGCATAGGTTCGCTCTATACGCACCAACAGCAAAAGGATAAAAAAGATTGGTTTTATTATATCAATGGCATTCAAGGTCATATTGGTTCTGATGACTATCTACCACAGTCAGGAGATGTACTGTGGTGGGATTACCGTAGTTGGGAAGGGGAAGTCATGGCGCAAGCCGTGATCGGTGCATATCCACAACCTTTTGTAGGGGGGTATCATAACAAAAACAATCCCACAGTGATACTGTATTCCACAGGGAGAAAAGATACCGCGCAAGAACTCATCCACAGCCTGAAGAAGCAGGGCGTACAGCAAATAGATGCGAAACCCCTAGACGGACAATATATCGCCAAAAAGAAGAACAAATTGATCATCCTAGGCACGTGGGAAGAACTAATGCAGATAAAAGAACTACAAGACATCTATGCACATAGTAGACAGACAGGATTGTTTTTTCAGGTAGAAAAAGATCATATAGTTGCCTTAGACGCCACAAGACAGTCAATGGGTAAATATCCAAAGGCTGGGATCATCGCTGCCACAGCCACAGGTTTTGGAGATCCCCACCCGATCTGGTTCATTACTGGAATAGATGAAGAAAGTGTACGCGCTGCCTTAGATATTCTTCTGGATCAGCCAGAAGTCCTCCAAGGTAAAACAGGTGTATTGATACAAGGAGAGGAGATCATCCCAATTCCTATTCCCATCAAAGAGCCGTAGTGTCGTATATACGATAAACGCAAGACAGTACTTGCAAGTTTTCGCTAAAGGAAATATTTCATTTTCATAGTGTTCTGGTCGCTGGGGTTATAGATGCCCTGAGTGAATACGCATTATTTTTATTGCGTGTAAGCGGATGGATATCACCATACCGTCCACAACGGCTGCCGAAGTTCGCTTCGTTCTAGTATATAGCAAGAAGCTCCACGAACTCTATTCAAATTGAAATATCTCCTTTCGCTTAGGCTATCTGCTATAGTGTGGCTTGCGTTTACGCTTATGATATACGAGTATACGTTTTGTGGATAAGGCATCTTCAAAAAAACTTTGCAATATGATGGTCTATTTTGTGCCATACTTCGTTGTCAGAAGCGCTTGGTAAGACCATGGAACCTTACGCTTTGTCTGATACAAAATATCCTCATCCTCTTGCAAAATTATTTTCTTTCAGATACTTCACTGAAAAGTATGTATGTAGTGGGAAGGCAAGTAGATAATCTGGAAACAACTGCAACAAAGGAGCGCGTCCAAAATTTTCAGCTACACTTCTCACTTGCACAAGTGCGATTTTGCAGTTGTTGGAAGAATATCTACTTGCCTTCCCACGGAAGTCTTCTATTCATTTTGTGTAGACGTACGTAAGACCAAGTATTCTTAAGATAGGAGTATCCCATGAAATCATATAAAAATCACTCGTTCGCTATTATTCTGTATACGATCGTCCTATCCACACTGGCTCTTTTGTATAACAATCCTCTATATCTTGGGTGCATCTTTTGTATCACGGGTATTATGATCATCCGACAAAGACAGTTAGCTCCATGGGGGAAATTTCTCCTTTTTTCGCTCACTATGGTCTTGTTTTATACCTTATGCAATCCTTTGTTTTCTTCTAGTGGCAGTACCATACTATGGCGTAGTGGCAGAGTACCGATCATCGGCAGGATTCGCATCACCCTAGAAGCACTCCTATATGGCATGACGATGGGGGGCAAGCTCATTACGATAGGGAGTATATTTTATCTATATAATGCTTGGATGGACACAGACCAAGCCCTCTCCTTTTTTTCTAGATTTGCAGATCGTTCGGCACTTTTATTTACGATGACCGTGTCTTTATTTCCAAGATTGAAAAGAGAGGCACTAGAAGTAGGAGATATCATGCGAGCAAGAGGGGCTTCTATACAACAGGGGAGTCTATTCACTAGGATCAAGGCGGTGTATCCGATGTGGAAAGTGCTTCTGATCACAGCCCTAGAAGGCTCACTAGATATGGCAGAAGCCATGGAAGCACGAGGTTACGGCATAGGAAGACGAACTAGGTACCAGACAGAAATCATAGCACCCTCTGATAGAGCACTCATAGGATGCACGCTGATTCTCCTTGTTTTGGGAATCATGAGCCTAGGGTATGGCTCAGGCAATATGACATTTTATCCTGTGATCACGGGCAGCTATATACCGTGGGATCTTTGGTGGCTCATGGGTATGATGGGAGTAGGTATCATAGGGGCGGCTGCATACTCCGTCCCTACAGGAAAAGAGGAATGGTCATGAAAGCACTACAGCTCAAAGAGGTAACATATCTATACCCTGGGGAGACTAAAAAGGCGCTAGATGAAGTAAATCTGACGGTCTTACAAGGTGAGTTTATCTTGATACTAGGGCCTTCGGGCTGCGGCAAATCCACTTTGATTCGAGCTATGAATGGTCTTGTTCCACAGTTTTATGGTGGCACGATAGGAGGGCAGATCCTATATCTAGATCAAGAAGTATATACCTATCCCAAGCATCAACTACTAGGTGAGATCGGCATGGTGTTCCAAGATCCAGAAAAGCAGATGGTGATGAATACTGTAGAACGGGAAGTGGCATTTGGTCTAGAAAATCTAGGGATTGCACCGAAAGAGATGAAAAAAAGAGTCATGGAAGTGTTAAGCTATCTGGGGCTTTTGCCACTGCGGCATAGGGAACTTCATACCCTTTCAGGGGGAGAAAAACAAAAAACAGCCTTGGCGGCGGCTTTGGTTATGAAGCCCACAGTACTACTTCTAGATGAACCTACTTCACAGCTTGATCCTACTGCGGCAGAGGAGCTGCTGCATATTTTACATCAGGTCAATCAGGAAGTAGGGATCACCATAGTCTTACTAGAACAGCGGATGGATAGATGTTTTGTGAGTGCAGATCGCATCATATATATGGAAGAGGGGCGCATTTCTAGGGATACCATTCCTAGAGAGTTTGTCCAGTGGGCAGCCCAAAAGCGTACCGCTTGGATGCCTCCTGTAGCAAAACTTTTTAAAGATCAAGAAATAGATTCTCTCCCCTTGACAGTGAAAGAAGGTCGGGAGAAACTCATAGGCAAAACAATACCCACGATCACGAGATCACCATGCACAGCGCCGTCTACTACCCCAGTCTTGCGACTGACAGAGGTAAGCTTTGGCTATCCCAAATACCCGCTAGCACTAGATAAGACATCCATACAGTGTACACAAGGGGAGTTTATCTGTGTACTCGGTGCCAATGGAGCAGGCAAAAGCACCCTGCTAAAGCTCATGGCAGGACTTATAAAGCCTGTGGGAGGTAAGATCGAGCTATTGGGGCAGGTACTTTCTCGCTATCATCCTCAAGAAGTGCCTAAGATCGTAGGATATCTGGGACAAAATCCGGGACATTATCTATTTCATGATACCCTAGAGGAAGAATGGGCGTATACCCTAGCACTTTTGGGTATTACGAGTAGGACTTCTATACAAGACATAGGCGCATTACTCCATCTACAACATCGTATGCAGCATAATCCACGAGACCTCAGTGGGGGAGAACGGCAGCGGGCGGCATTAGGGAGCATTCTAGTAGTAGACCCTCAAATACTCCTGCTCGATGAGCCGACGCGGGGGATCGATCCGATACTCAAAATAGAACTAGGGGATTTTCTGCAAAAACAGCAGCAACAGGGCAAAACCATTCTGATGGTCACCCATGATATAGAATTTGCAGCCACCTACAGTCAGCGGATTATTCTGCTCATAGACGGTATGGTGGTAGCAGATGGTCTCAAAGAAGAGGTACTAGATGGAGGACTTTTTTACTCCCCTCAAGTCAATAAAGTATTTTATGGAATTACCTCGGGCGTGGTGACAGTAGAGCAGGGCGTAGCACTTTTGGATACCATGAAGGAGGTGGGAGGATGAACTGGGGAATCCTATCTCTTATAGGGGCGATGGGACTTTTGATACTTTTTTTTATCTACTATGAAAAAAGGAAACCCTCCTCAAAAGAGCTCTCAGCAGTAGCCGCCTTGGCAGCCTTAGCCTCGGCAGGAAGAGTACTATTTGCAGCCCTACCGAATATACAGCCGACTACCTTTCTCATCATGGTGACAGGATTTGTATTTGGTCCTGTGGAAGGCTTTGTCGTGGGTGCTACCTCGGCACTAGCCTCTAATCTACTCCTAGGGCAAGGGCCTTGGACTCCTTGGCAGATGCTGGCATGGGGATCGTGCGGATTGATAAGCGGGCTTCTTCAAAGAGTAGGAATGAAGCCAAAACGAGGGCAGTTGGTACTTCTAGGAGTAGCATTTGGATACTTATTTGGGATCATCATGAACCTATGGCACTGGCTGACCTTTATATATCCCTTAAACCTACAGACCTTTTTTGCGGTATGGGCTACGTCTTTGTTTTTTGATACACTCCATGCTGTAGGCAATGGATGTTTTGCTTGGCTGATGGGTAAGGATTTGGTGCAAGTACTACAGCGGTACAAAAGCCGATTTACATATACACGATGGGAGGCAAAATCATGAGAAGATGGATCAAATGTATAGCCTTACTCTTATGCATGAGCATACTAGGAAGCACAATAGCCTACGGCAGAGACCTAAAAGTAGAGCAGGCACTCCAAAAAGGGATCAAAACCTACGAAGGCAAAAAAATAGGTGATTGGTCTGCATTAGCCCTTTTTGCTACGGGAGAATCCTTAGAGAGCCGAGAATTTTTTAAGACTACCTATGATGAAATGGGCACAACGGACTGTGCAAGAAGAATACTACGGCTCTTAGCAGAGGGCAAAGATGTAAAATCCTATGTAGAAGCACTCCAAAAGGTACAACAACCCAATGGGAAATTTGCAGACAGGATGAATGGCAAAGGGATGGAACAAATCAACGCCCATGTATGGAGCATACTCGCTCTCTATAGTGTCGATGCCGAGTACGATGTTCCTCGCGCGCGGCAGTGGCTGATCTCTGCACAGAACAAAGATGGAGGGTTTCACCATTCGACAGTGCTGACTACTTCCGATACGGATATGACCGCTATGGCGCTCTGTGCCATGGCAGCACTAGGGATCAAACAAGAAGAGCAAGCAGTGCAAAAAACACTTACCTATGTACGAAATATGCAGGCAAAAACAGGCGGATTTGTATCCTCTTATTCAGCCCAAGAAACAGCCGAAACCACGAGTTGGGTGATACTAGGACTTGTATCTATGGGCATAGATCCCACAAGTAAGCAATGGACCAAATGGAGAAGTAATCCGATCACAGCCCTACTGCGGCTGCAACATGCTGACGGACGCTTTAAGCATCTGCCCAAAGATAGAGGAGGAAACAACATCGCCACCCATCAAGCCGTACTGGCACTAGCCAGTTATGAACGAGGTTCTGTATTTGAACAGTTAAGAGATAGGGATAAAGAATAATGTCCATAAAAGGCCTCTAAAGTGTAGTTTTCCACGGAGGGTTGTGTATAAAGAGAGAAGTTTTCCACATTTTCCACAGGTTATGTTAGAAATGCCACGTTTCTATCAATAGACTTGTGGATAAATAGTAAGATGATATATAAAAATTAAGAGTAAACCATCATCTGTCTCCTATAGTAATGTAGGAGATATTTTATTGTTTTACTGGGTTTTAAATACCAAAAAAGGTAAAAAAA
>CALKRZ010000189.1 GCA_937989765.1 uncultured Clostridia bacterium
ATTTTTCTATTTTTTCCCTTATATTCTACTTAAAGTAATATTCATATAATATGTATGTAACATTTTCGTAAAACTTTCTATATTATTGTAACAAATAGTACTTGTATTGTAAAGTTTTTTATATCCTAATAAATTACACAAGCAAGTATGCAAAAAGACGCACGCACTTGCGAACTTTCCTAGTTCATAATAAAAGCTGCTTGCCAGAGTTTCTTGGCAAGCAGCTTAGTGGCTGATGTTATTTTATTGTCTATTCAGTATACTAAGCGTTTTGACTGCGTTTTTATCATCTAAAGTGACCAAAACAACATGTCCATTCTTTACATCACTCAGTGTCAGCTTATTTCCAGTTTGAGCATCTACAACAGTCGTATTGTTGGTAATCTGAAATTGTCTTACACTGCTCGTATATTCTTTATTTTCATGCACTCTAATGGTATTTGCGGTAATACTTATACTTTCCACTGTACCAATAATAGAAGATATAACTGTTGCTTGTAGAATAGAGATCGTCTCTATTTCGTCACTGTCTGAACTAATTCTAACTTTCTGACCTAAACGGAGTGCATAAATATCTGCACCTACTCCTCCACTAGGCAGCATAGAATAATTTTTTAATGTCCCATCATCTAATCTCATACTGACTTTATGCTGTTTTCCTATAGTAATTTCTTCTACTCTTCCTTCTTTTGTACTCCTTGTTCCTTCTGCATAGATAGATAATAACTTATCATATTCCGTGTAAATCTCCACATAGTCACCAATTCTCAGGCGATCCCACTTTACTGCCCCTATATCTTTTTTATAGATATCTGTTTTATCCATTAATTGATATTGCAGCTGTTTGCCTTCTTGATTTACAAATACTAAAATAGGAAGTCCATTGGTAAACAGTCTTTCTTTTAATGTTGCTTTTGTGCTATGATTTTTATTTACCAATTCCATAGCAAAAATACTATTATCTACTATTTTTGCTTTAACGATATCTCCTTTGGAAATATCTGAAAAACTTCGTTCCTTCTCTCCTCTTGTAATCTTGCAATCTGGATGTACTATATATGAAGCCACTTGTTTTTGAGTAACTCCCCAAGGGTTAATCGTCTGTACTTCCACCCCTATGGTCATCGCATTGGTTACTTTATCCTGTACAGCTTCTGTCACAATCCCTTCTACTATGATCGCAGAAGCAAGATTATACGTCACATTGCTTGTCAGCTCTGGTGTTGAAATTGATTTAGCTCTTATTTCTACTAGTTGTCCATCTTGGGTAATGCCACTCAGGTTCATACCTACTTTAATATCTTCATATGATTTGTCTACATCGTCTACATAAATTTTTGCTTTTTGAATTGCCTGATAAACACTTTGTCTTCCCTGTGCATCCAAAATCTGGAGTGATCGCAATGTGGAAAAGACCATACTTACCTTGCCCTGTACCAATTCAATCTTCAGTGCCTCAGAAGTATTTTCTGTTTGATTATTATTCTCTATTGTGGGTGGTACTGATCTATCGCCTGGGTTTGCTTGGGTATTCTTGAGATTCATGGATTTATCCAACATGACTGCTATAGTCGCATTGGTAACAGGTGATTTAGGGTTAAACTTGGTACCGACTCCACCTTGAATCACACCCAACTTCCTCAAATAGTATACATACGGTTTTGCTTTGGCAGCAATGGCATCATCGTCTTGAAACTTATCTAGCTGTTGCTGCTGCTGTGCATAAATCTCATCTTCTTTGCCCATAAGGCGAACAAGGAATATCGCTGCATCTTCTCGGCTGAGTTTATAGTACGTTTCCACTCCCTTGGCATCTTTGACCATATATCGAAACAGATCGATCTCTGCAATAACCCGTTTCTGGAGCAGATAGGCTAATTCTTTTTCACTAAATACATCCCACTTGGAAAACTTGTCTTTTCTTTCCTTGAATATAGATGCATTGGCTTCCATCGCCAACTGGTTATAGCGAATTTCTTCCGTAGTGATATTCGTATGCAGGGTAGCATCCTTATATCCTGAAGCTTTGGCTAGAATCTTTGCAGCCATAAAAATATCCAACTGCTGATCGGGATAAAATTTTCCACCACTATCTCCCACCATGATCTTCTGTTGTGCCATACGAACGATCGCGCCATGTCCCCAATGTGTGGTTGGAACATCTGTAGGAAGCTGCGAACCCATCGCAACAGTGGTCATACCTATACTTAGCGCTACTGCCATAGCGATTTTTCTACCTTTGAACATTTTTCTTCCTCCTTAAAACAAAATATACTATATTTTGTCATATTATATATTCCTATTGTATTCCAAATCCCTCTAATATGCAAGTATTTCTGCATCTTCAAAATTCCTCTTCATTTATATTCTCTCCATAGTGGCTATAGAATCTGTAGTGCATATGCCCTGTGCAAGATAGATCACAATCTCCTCCAGAGCCACACTGTGGTATACTCCGATGATGGTTTTGCTCCCAGTATCTTTTTTCTTCCTTATAACTGTGCTGAATCAGCTTTCCAAATACCATGCGACCTTCTACTGTTCGCTTGGATAGAAGACTTGTGATCTCTCGTCCTCCCGCTAAATAGATACTCACCTTTTTTTCTGTACCCTGTACTTTTTCCACATGTTCCATCGATACATAGCCTTGACTTCCATCTGCCCTCCCTATAGGAATCCGCACCTTGACAGGAATCAAGATCATACGTTCCCCTATCGCTATAGGAATCCCATTACGCCTCTGTAATATTTGTCCATTGCGTTGTCTTAGTAAACATAGGTCTACCCCTTTTTCTCGTAAGAGTTGAGATAAAAAGCTCCGAATACTCTTATCTATGAATATATTTTCATTCTTAGTCGTTATAATTTGGGTCTGATTTTCTCCATTTTTCCCATAGGTAGGGATCATAGCGATGATCCCCTTTTCCCATATTCCTCTTATACTTTCCATATTTCTACCCCCTTTGTCATTTTTTGATATCCTACTAGCATTATATCAGAACATATGTTCCTATATCAATAGATTTATGAAAAATATTGGGATTTATATAGAGGTCCGTGGGAAGGAAAGTATATTAATCTTCCAACAACTGCAAAATCGCGCTTGTGCAAAGGGGAATTTTTGTTGTAATCTGGGACGCGCTCCTTTGTTGCAGTTATTTCCAGATTAATATACTTGCCTTCCCACTACATGCTTTTCTGATGATTCTATTCTAATAAGAAACCCCTAGGCAGTTGCCTAGGGGTTTCTTATATTAGAAGTCAAAAACTGTTTTTAGGTCGATGGTGAGTCCTTCAAGAATAGAAACCTTGATCGTATCTTCTTCAGAGTATATCTCTAGCCTGTCATACCGATGATCTTCTCCCAGTACAAACACACTGACAATCTTTGTATCGGGTTCAACGATCCAGTATTCTTTTACTCCTGCTTGTTGATATTTAGTGAACTTTACTAGCCTATCTATCCTTGCCGTAGAAGGGGAAAGTATCTCAATAATAAGGGGCGGTATGCCATAATATCCTGTTCCTCTGAGTCCACTTTTATCACAAACCACTGCAATATCGGGCTGTACCACATTTTTGGTATCTTCATCACTTTCATTTTCATGTGGAAGCCGTACATCAAATGGAGCCATAAAGACTCTACAAGTAGTATTTATGAGGTGATTTGCAAACTGTCGTGATAATTCAGCAGAGATTGCTTGATGCTGCCATGATGGTGCTGCCTGCATATAGGGCACACCCTCGATGAGTTCCCATCTCTCCTCTTGGGGCCATGTGAGATAATCCTTATAGGTATATTGATCTTTTTTATTTGTCTTGGCTGATGCTTCCATTGATTCAACTCCTTCATCTCGAAACCTTTTTTATAGTATATCCAGTATCTCTATCTTTATTTTATCAACTCTCTCTTTGTTTTACTACTGATTTTTGACTATCTCCCTAAGTTTTTTGAAAAAATATCCTATTTTCTTGCTTTGCAAAATATGTGTAGGGATAGGTTCTTGTAGTCATGATGAGAATAGCTTATAATAAACCTATAAGATATATGCCGTTAAAATGTAGCAAAATTTCCGCGCAGGGGTATGTATATGTTTCTACGTGCCTTCTGAACTCCCTACGGTCAGACAACGAAGTCACTACGAAACATATACATAACCCCTGCGCTACTCTCGTAGTTTTTACTAACGTATATCTATAATACCTATCGTCTGATCATAAGCATAAACGTAAGCTATAATATGGCAGATAGCCTAAGCGAAAGGAGATATTTCAATTTGAATAGAGTTCGTGGAGCTCCTTTCTATGTAATGGCTTACGTTTACGCTTATGATCGTGTGATATTGATAAAGGAGTAGATCTGAATATGAACGATGATATTCGATGGAAGCAACGGCTTTCTAATTTTTCCAAAGCGCTGATACAACTCACGGAGTTCATAGAAAAAGGCGATCTGAATAAGTTTGAACTGCAAGGTTTGATTCAGTGTTTTGAATATACTTTTGATTTGGCGTGGAAAACGATGAAGGATTATCTTGAATTGCAAGGTTTTGATGTAAAAAGTCCTCGCTCAGCTATCCAAACTGCTTTTCAAATACAACTTGTCAAAGACGGTCATACATGGTTGGATGCGCTAGAAAAAAGAAATCTGATGGCCCATACCTATGATGAGCAGCTCACCAAAGAAGCAGAAACTCTTATCAGGTCACAATACTATGCTATTTTGAGAGAATTATTTGGCACATTGGAGAAACTGCTATGAATTTAGGAATAAGAGATTCCGACCTATCCTATATCCGCT
>CALKRZ010000190.1 GCA_937989765.1 uncultured Clostridia bacterium
CTATATATTATAGAGAAAAGAAATGCAAAAAGGAAAAGGAAAAGGGGTGGGAGACTTTTTTGGGATAAGTAAATTATTATTTTCTTGAAACTTTTTAATAAATAATTCGTTTATTGAAAAGAGGTCATTTTGGGATAAAGCGCGATTTTGTGCTTTACTATAATTATTTATTATAATTAAAGGAGGAGAAATATGGAAACAAATTTAGAAATGCAAAAGGTAGAGGAAACAAAACCGATGAGTTTTTTTGAAAAATTGATCGGAATTTTTGTAAGCCCTACAAAGGTATTTGAAAATATCAAAGAATATCCTAAAATGCTGTGGCCTATTGTATTTGTCAGTATGGTAACAATGCTAACGGGTTTGGTTAGAATGCCGCTGCTAGAAATTACCCTGCAAAGAACGAATAACATGTATATGGAACGGTATAACATGGACCTCGCCTCTATGCAAGCAGGAGCGGAAGGAGCTAGTGAAATAGGGAATATTGTAGGTATTGCGTTGAGTCCGATTACAGTTTGTATTTTGTGGGCGATGGGCTCAGTGATCCTATGGGGGATCAGTAAATTATTTAAAGGAAAAGCAGATCTCAAACAAATATTATCATTAAATGCCCATGTGATGATGCTCTCAGGGATAGGTGCATTGTTAGCGGCGCCATTAGGTTTGCTACTTCAAACAGATATTAGCGTATTTAGTTTGGGCATTTTATTGATGGACATTGACCCTACATCTTTTATACATAATTTGGCACAAATGATTGATATCTTCGGCATATGGACAACTGTCCTCACAGCTTTTGGTCTTTCGATCATCAGTGATTTTACTAAATTAAGAGGGTATATTCTTTCATTCCTGTTATATATAGGTGGGGTTTTATTTGCTGCTACTGCAGCGTCAGCTACTTATTGGATACTAGATCGTACGATGAACTTATAAAGGATAATATGGAGGGAATTATGAAGAACAAAAAAAAGCTATGGATTGGACTAGGGATAGGCGCAGTATTACTTGCATTTATCAGTACTGCAGTCGTAATGAATATACGTAAGCAGACTGCACAAGCTTCTGGAACTGTTGCAGCACGGAATGCCATGCCTGTGCAGGTAGAGGCAGCCAAAAAAGATACCATCACAGCCAAAGTATCTACAAAAGGCATCGTAGAAGCGGATAAAAAAGAAGCAGTCTATGTGAATTCGTCTATGAGAATTAAAGATGTACTCGTGAAGGTAGGCGATGAAGTAGAGCAAGGTCAAGTATTAATACAGTATGATGGAAAATCGCTGAAAGACTTAGAAGATCAACTTTTAGAAGCCAAAGCAAGTCTCCGTACAGCAGAATTAAATCTGGCATCCGTTAAGATTCCAGCCTCTGAAAATGAAGTCATGCAGTCAAAATCTGGCATCGCTCAAGCAGAGAAAGGACTCCATGATGCACAGTCAGCCATTAAGCAGACAGAGCTTACGATAGAACAGCTCCAGAGAAGCATACAAGAAGCAAATAAAACAGTACAAAATAATGAAACTTTGTTTGGGCAAGGGGCTATTTCTCAGACGGAACTCAATGCCTCTAAAGAACAGCTAAAAGGTCAACAAGAAAGACTTGAATCTACGCTGCTGCAAAAGCAGTCTGGCATGTTAGCCGTAGAGAATGCAAAAGAACAGGTAAAACTAGCAAAAGAAGGATTATCGATTACTACCAATAAATTAAAAGATCCTAAAGTCAAAAATCAACTAGAAGTACAGCAAAATCAAATTGAAGTATCTAAATTAAGAATCCAACAAATAGAAAGACAATTGGCTGAACAAAGCATAGAAACAATCAGCCCGATCAAAGGAACCATCATCACAGTGAATGCAGAAAAGGGTGCATCTGTAAATCCGAATCTCCCGGTAGTGGAAATTGCAGATCTTACTCAACTCATTATTAAAGTAGATGTATCGGAATATGATGCGCCTACTATTCAAGTAGGACAAAAAGTAGAAATTACGGGAGATTCATTAGGCATCATCGTGTATGAAGGAATGATCAAAAAAGTGGCTCCTACCGCAGCTCTAAAAAGAACATCCAATGGAGAAGAAGTGGTGGTAGTAGTAGAAATTGCAGTGAAAGATCAAAAAACGCTTCTAAAACCTGGTTATACCATTGAGGCTGAAATTGTGACAGCGCACAAGCCTGATGTGGTGGTATTACCGATCGTATCCATCGTAAAAGAAAAAGATGGAACACAGGTAGTATTTATTGTAAAGGATGATTTTACTGTAGAAAAACGTACGGTGGAGTTAGGTCATTATTCAGATCTATATTTGGAAGTGACTGGAGTACAAGAAGGCGAAAAAATTATAACCAACCCTACGCCAAAATTAAAAGATGGGCTGTCAGTAAAACCTACGGAAAATAAAAAAGTAGGTGATGAAGATGATAAGCGTTAAAGAACTAACTAAAATATATAAAAATGGGAAGATAGAAGTAACTGCGCTGGAAAAGGTTACTTTTGAGATTACCAAAGGTGAATTTGTAGCTATTATGGGAGCATCCGGTTCTGGTAAATCTACGATGATGAATATCTTAGGCTGTTTGGACCGATCATCCGGAGGGGAATATTTATTGGATGAGGTAGATGTTTCTTCACTGAAAGATAATGCGTTAGCCGATATTCGTAATAAAAAGATCGGTTTTGATTTTCAATCGTTTAATCTTTTGCCCAAGCTGAGTGCTTTGGAAAATGTAGAGCTTCCCATGGTGTATGCAGGATATAGCGGAAAAGAAAGAAGAAGAAAGGCAGTAATCGCCTTAGAAAAGGTAGGGCTTTCTGACAGAATGCATCATAAACCCAATGAACTTTCTGGTGGACAGCGACAGCGGGTTGCGATCGCTAGAGCACTAGTCAATAACCCAGCTATTCTTTTGGCAGATGAACCTACAGGCAACTTAGATAGTCGCTCTGGTGAGGAAATCATGGAAATATTTCAAGGACTTAATGAAGAAGGGGCTACTATTGTAATGGTTACGCATGAGATGGAGATTGCGCAGCACACTAAGCGCATTGTTACTTTCAAAGATGGAGAAATTATTGCGGATTACCCTGTTACAGAGCAGGTGGTAGTAAGGAGGAAATCGTCATGAATATGATGGAAAGTGTGAAGTCTGCTTTTAGCAGTGTATTTGCCAATAAGATGCGCTCCTTTCTTACCATGTTGGGTATTATTATCGGTATTAGTTCTGTCATTGTCATTACTTCTATTGGTCAAGGTAGTCAAACTAAGATGATGGATGAATTTAATAAACTCGGCGTCAGTAAAATCACAATCAGTATGAAAGACAGGGGTTCAGCCAGGTCTAGAGATTATCTTACTATGGATGATGTAGAGGTAATAAGAGCTCATCCAGAGGTAAAGAATGTATCCCCTATGTTTTATGCTGGAGGAGCAAAGGTTAAATTAAAAAATCCAAAAGAAACTAGAAATTTATATATCCAAGGAGTCAATGAAGAACATCGTTATATTGATCAATACGAGATGATCCATGGGAGATTTTTTGTAGAAACAGATGTCAAAACTAAAAATCCTATCGTCATTATTGATAATGGCTTGGCACTTAAAGTATTTGGCAGAGA
>CALKRZ010000191.1 GCA_937989765.1 uncultured Clostridia bacterium
TTTAATGACAATACTAGGATGTTATTTGGTGATGCTAAGAAAACAACCCAAGGGTTGGTGGCTGAATTTAAAAGTTAATGGATTTGAGGGTCTGATCTTAAAAAGGTCGGATCCTTTTAAAAATCCATCAAAATCATAACCTGATTTGTACTTAGAAAAAAGGTGTTTATTTTGATCATAAGCAAGCTGAACGAGATGTCCGTATGATAAAGTAGGTTACATTGCTTTGTCTATAAAGAAGGAGTGAGGCCTGTGTCGATTAAGCAACAGTTGATCCACTATGCAAATACTCTACAAATCGATACGATAGGATTCTGCAGTGCCGAGCCGTTTGAACAGGTAAGAGAGATCCTGCAAAGTCGAGCAACTAATGGATATCTTAGTGGATTTGAAGAACCTGATATAGAAAAAAGAATCGACCCAAAAAAAACATTGAAAGATGTCAAAACGATTATAGTCATTGGTATGGGTTATCATAAAATTATTGAATCTTGCCCTTCTGAAGGATTAAGAGGACGTCTATCAAAAAGTGCATGGGGAGTAGATTATCATAGTATCATGAAGGACAAGTTGTATCAATTAGGCCTATACTTACTGCAAATAAGCCCAGGGCACTATGAAGCTTTTGCAGATACTGGCCCTTTGGTAGACCGTGAAGTAGCCAAACGGGCTGGGCTGGGTTGGCAAGGTAAGCATTGCGGAATTATATCACCCACCCTAGGATCATGGTTTTTTATTGGTTACATTTTAACAGATATTGAAATAGAGAAAGACGAACCATTAGAAGGATCTCGTTGTGGAAGCTGTACTCGTTGTCAAAAAGCTTGTCCTACGAATGCCTTACAAGGGGACTATGCACTGAATTCAAAAAGATGTATATCGTACTTAACACAAGTGAAGGAAGATATTTCACCAGAATTAATGGAAAAAATGGGATTACAAATATATGGATGTGATATCTGTCAATCTGTGTGTCCATATAATCAAGGAATATCTCCTGTAACCCATCCTTATTTTGTTCCAGAGTGTGTGGAGCCAGACCCTATACTCGAAGATCTTCTTGAAATGAGCAATCAACAATTCAAAAATACGTATGGTTTAACTGCTGCAGGATGGAGAGGAAAAAAAACACTACAGAGAAATGGGATTATTGCATTAGGAAATTCAAAAGATATTTATGCACTTGATTTATTAGCAAAATATATAATAGACGCAAGACCAATAATTCGAAAAGCTGCTGCTTGGGCAGTGGGTAATTTAGGATTTAAAGAGGGAATTCCTATTCTGATTGAGTCACAAAATAAAGAAGAAGATATGGATATTCATAAGGTAATCTCACAAGCATTGGTAGACTTACAAAGCAAACCATAAAATAGCTCTCTGAAAAATTGCATATTTTCAGTTGCCTAAAGGAGGATATTATGGGATATTGGAATACAAGAGGCTTGCGTGGAAGCACCTTAGAGGAATTAATTTCACTTACCAATGAAATATATAGAGAAAAAGGGTTAGGCGTTATCCAAAAAATACCAACGCCTATCAAGCCTATTCAAATTGATAAAGCCAGTAGAACCATCACCTTGGCTTATTTTGATCAACAGAGTACAGTCGACTATATGGGAGCTGTGCAAGGAGTGCCTATTTGTTTTGATGCAAAAGAAACAGCTCAAAAAAATCTTCCTATTCAAAATATCCATTCTCATCAAATTCAGTTTATGGATGATTTTCAAAAGCAAAAAGGAGTATCCTTTTTGATCGTTTATTTTACCCAGTACAATGAAAATTATTTTTTGCCATTTGATATTTTAAAAGAGTATTGGGAACAATCTAAGCTATCTGGTAGAAAATCAATACCCTATAAAGCATTTCCCAAAGAGTATTTAATCGAAAGCAAGCAAGGAGTATACATTCATTATTTAGAGCCTTTATGCTTGTATTTATCTGATCAAAAAGTGGAATGCTAAAAGTAGAATCGGAGATACAGATATTCATCATGGGAAGGAGGTCTATGGTGAAAGAACTTTTACTTCTTATACCTATATTTTTATGCAGTATAGTAATAGGATGTAAGCAAAATGTAGAAATTTCTAAAGCAGAAACAGATTTCAAACAGCCTATAGAATATTCTTCTAGTGAACATGCTATGAAAAAAACTGAATATACCCTTATGATTGCGAATCCAG
The DNA here is from genome assembly GCA_937989765.1 of uncultured Clostridia bacterium. Lineage (GTDB taxonomy): Bacteria > Bacillota > Clostridia > Lachnospirales > CALKRZ01 > CALKRZ01. The sequence goes on from CALKRZ010000191.1 coordinate 2,184, forward strand.
ACTATACGCTGTCCTTATACGAGCCTAAAGAAGGTTGTTATACGGGTGCCTACGTATTATCCAACAAGAAGATTCAGTTTAACATGGAACAGTTTGATGAAATGACAGAAAAAGAACATAGCATATACATTTATAACTTGCGATTGGGAGAAAGTTTTCCAGTGGAATGGGTATTAGAATGTATTTCTCACCTTAAAACCCCTCATATTATTTTACATCCTCCTAATGATGAACTACCTTATCAGGATTTTCTTTTAGATCGTACTGCAAAAGAGTTTGGAGAATTTTATACACCCATGTTTGTTCAGTTCTATCCAAATCCACAGCAGTATAAAGGAAATCCAGAGGAATATAAACAATTTTTTAGTAAAGCCAAGGCTGCATTTAACACATATGCATCTAACACAGCTTTTGTTTGGAGTATTGATAGCAAAAGCGTATATGATAGTTCCATATTTTATCCAGGCGATGAGGTGGTTGACTGGATTGGGTTAAATCTATATATGCCTATTTATGAAAATGGTGAAAAAATAAAGAGAAACCAATGGAGTTCTATAGATTTTTTTTATTATATGTATCAGCATAGAAAACCTTTAATGCTATCACAGTTGGCAGTATCTCACTATTCTAATCAAGATCATGGGTATTATATTCAGCAAGCAGTCGATACCATTACAGAATTATACACTATAGTACCTATACGATACCCGCGTATTAAAGCAGTTCATTATATGGATTTTAATAATATCGAAGTAGCGCCTAATCAAAAAGGGAATGATAATTTTAGTATTACAGATCATTCGATTCTCTTGAATATGTATAGAAATCTTATTCATCATACGCATTATTTGGATATGGTAGAAATAGGGGAGACTGGTTCTCGAGATGAAGAATGGTTCGTTAGTGCTTATGATGTGTATGAAAAAGATAAACAATTTTTTATCTGTAAGCAGATGTTAGAATATGAATGGAAGATACCAATTCCACCAGAATGGGAATTATTTCAAATCAATAGCAGGGGAGAAGTATATTATCCCTTAGAAAAAATAAGCAGTTATCTTAAGTTTTCTATAAAAATAGATGAAAATCAAAAGATCATACAGATCAAAAAGTAAGCTTTGTTTCCCAAAGTACATGTGGATCAAAGCTTTTCTTATTCATTTTTCTCAGATCTATTGGATACAAAAGATATATATGATATGATGACTTTAAAAATTAAGGATCTCAGAAAAAGTATGTGGTGGTACGGCAAATATATAAATTTGGAAACAACTGCAACAAAGGAGTGCGTCCCAGATTTCAACTAAACTTACCCTTTGCACAAGCGCGATTTTGCATCTGCTTCTAGATTTATATATTTGCCGTACCACATGCTTTTTCTGAGATCCAAAATTAAAAGGGTGTACAAATGGACTTATATGCAGCTTATATAGATTCTCCTATTGGAAGAATGAAAATTGTAAGTACAAAGGATAAGATTACTGCTTTAGAATTTATAGAAGAACAGGAAGGGTTTTGTATTTACAACCTTTGTGGTGTGTTAGAGCAATGCTTGGGAGAGTTAATGGAGTATTTTAAGGGAACACGTATAAATTTTTCAGTACCTATTGAAATGCAGGGTACTGAATTTCAGCAAAAGGTGTGGCATGCGCTCCAGACCATTTCTTATGGAGAGACTAAGTCTTACAAAGATATTGCTATATTCATAGGAAAAGAAAAAGCAGCACGAGCCGTAGGTTCCGCCAACCATTTAAATAAAATACCCATTTTTATTCCCTGTCATCGTGTGATTGGAAGCAATGGCAGAATGGTTGGATATGCTGGAGGATTATGGAGAAAACAGTGGCTTCTCGCCCATGAGAGAAATTTTACAGCAAACATCTAGACAACTGGTTTATTTGGAAAGGAAATGCCTATGACAGAGTATAATACAGTAGTAGATTGCTTACTTGCGTGGTATATACAAGAACAAAGGATACTCCCTTGGAGACAAACAAAAGATCCCTATAAAATATGGATATCAGAAATCATGTTGCAACAGACTCGGGTAGATACTGTGATTGATTATTATTGTCGCTTTATAAACACATTTCCATCCATAATTCACTTAGCAGAAGCAGAATTAGATATCATATTAAAACAGTGGGAAGGTCTTGGATATTATTCTAGGGCTAAAAATATCTATAAAGCGGCGCGTATGGTTGTAGAACAATATGAAGGAAAATTCCCAAATACCTATGAACAGATCATCCATCTCCCAGGTATTGGGGCCTATACAGCAGGGGCGATCCTTAGCATTGCTTTTAATCGAAGTTATCCTGCAGTGGATGGAAATGTACTGAGGGTAATTTCACGGATTTTTTTAATACAAAACAATATAGGCGATACCGCGGTAAAAAAGGAAATTCATGATATTGTTCAGTTCCTTATTCCAGAAGGCAGAGCAGGAGATTTTGCTCAAGCTTTAATGGAGTTAGGTGCAGTCATTTGTATACCACGTATGCCTAAATGTACGATTTGTCCTGTACATAGTGAGTGCAGAGCATATCATGAAAATAAGCAGGATGAACTGCCTATTCGCTCAAAACCCAGAAAACAAAAACAAGTACTGCGTTATATTGCGATCATAAAAAATAATAATGAGATCCTAATGAGAAAGCGAAGAGAGGGTGAACTGCTCGGGGGATTATGGGAATTCCCTGGAGTAGAAGCGGATACGATAGAACAATTTCAAGAAAAGTTTTATGTAGAGTATGGACTTCTTATTCAGGTGGACGATCATATATTGGATTGCGAACATATATTTACACATATTCATTGGAAAATGAAAGTATATAGATGTAGAATTGTCGAAAAACACGTAGGCAACATTGTAGAAAACAGTACATGGATGTCAAAAGAAAGAATGAATGAAATTCCCATACCTACTGCTTTCCAAAAAATAAAAAAGGCTGTATTCTAAAGAAAATGCACCTGAAAATAAAGAAATAACCGCTTTATCCTGCCCCTTTACCTTCAATATTTAAAAAGCTTTTCTTTCCGCTTTTCTTTTAGTATAATGATATGGAGTTTTGCATCGACGAAAGGGAGAGAGCTATATGGAAAATGTGATTGTAATTGGGGTTGCTGGGGGGACAGGATCTGGCAAAACTACATTGGTAAAGCGCTTGAAAGAAGCTTTTACAGAAAATGTAGTGCTGATGTGTCATGATGATTATTATAAATCTAATGATCACATGGAGTTAGAAGAGAGAAAAAAACTTAATTATGATCATCCTCATTCATTTGATACAGATCTTATGGTACAAGATATTATTAAACTGAAGCAGGGTAAAGAGATTCAAAGACCTGGATATTCTTTCGTGGAACATACGAGATTAGAAAAAAAGGTAGTAGTAAAACCTGCCAAAGTAATTATTATAGATGGCATCCTAATCTTTGAAAGCAAAGAATTAAGACAGTTAATGGACATAAAAGTATTTGTGGATACAGATGCAGATGTGAGATTGATCCGAAGACTTCTTAGAGATGTAAAAGAGAGGGAAAGAAGTTTGGATTCTGTGATCAGTCAGTACTTAACCACGGTTAAACCAATGCATGAAGAATTTGTTGAACCCAGTAAAAAAAATGCAGATATTATTATTCCAGAAGGTGGATTTAATTCCGTGGCCATTTCTATGTTGATTGATAAGATCAAAATGATACTAAATGAAGAAAGCTAGGATAAATCCTAGTTTTTTTATTTAGCTAGAAAAATAAGATCTTTGAAAAAGATAATAATGCATTTATTATTTGGATACTTTCTATATTGGAAGTTGTATTCTGTTAAATAGTGCAGTATAATAGCACTAGGCTTAAGCGATTAAGAAGGGAGTTGTAGCTTTGTCTCAAAATAAAACTAAAAAGATAACTATGAAGGATATTGCTAAGGAAGCAGAAGTTTCTATCGCTACCGTATCCTATGTAATTAATAATGTAGAAAAAGAAAACATCAAAGATGAAACGAAAAAAAGAGTTATAGATGCAGTAAAAAAGCTCAACTACCATCCGAATTTAGCTGCACGGAGTTTAGCAAAGCAGGAAACAAAATTGATTGGTCTTTTTATTCCTGATGGAAACTCTTTAGGAGTAGATGGATGTATTCATCACTACTATAATTTTATTATATATTTAGAACAATACCTAAGTGAGTATGGGTATCACATTGTGGTCTCCAAATTCCATACAAAGGGTCTGAATCTTAGAATTATATCAGAGAGAAATTTGGATGGAGTCATACTATTAGCCCCTCCCAAGGACGAGTTTTATAAGTTTTCCAAGCAGTATACAGTGCCGATTATGATTGTAGACCGCTATATCGAAGACGCTTTGTTTCATAAAATATTAGCGAATGAATTTGAAAGTGGTTATAGGGCAGTTGAATACTTACTATCAATGGGTCATACAAAAATTATATTTGTTTCTAAGAAAATGGAAGATGAAAACCCAATAAAAAAAGGTTTTGCTAAGGCTGTTGACTCACTTCATATAGAAATAAAGAGGGTAGATATAGATCATTTGGATCAAGCATATGACCTTGGGAAAAATATGTCTTCTGTATACCCAGATAGTACGGGAATCATATTTGATTGCGGTAATCTTGTGAAAGCTTTTAAAAATGGGCTCCTAGAAAGAATATATACTTCGCCTATATCCATTGTATGTTGTGGACAACAGGAAGATTTTAAAATGATAGAAGATATTGTAGTTTGTACTGTTACTGCGCAACAAAAAGCACAAGTGGCTGCTCAAAGAATACAAGAATATATTCACCATACCTACCAATCCCAAGATGTCACATGGATTTCACCTATTTTGGAAGAAAAAGCATGAAGCCTATTTACTCATTTCTAATGTAAACGTTTAAGTCAAGAAATATGATAAATTGTAATAGATAAGAATGAATTTGATAAGAGAGATGCAAAATTTTATGCATCATACAGAAGGGATGATTTTATGTTAAAAGAAGCTGTGTATCATCAAATAGATTCTTCATATGCGTATGCTATTTCTAAAGACCATCTGCTCCTTAAGCTGAGAACCAAAAAGCAGGATATAGAAGAAATTAATGTAGCGGTTTTCGGTAGATATAAGCGAATACAGAATATAAGAGAGAGTGCTCTTATTGTAGCAATGAAAAAAGTATCTTCGGATCAATTGTTCGATTACTACGAAGTAGTAGTAGAGGCAGGTTTTTTAGGTATACAATATGTATTTGAATTAAAAAATAATAATGATATAGCATACTATGGAAATTACCGATTTTGGGATAGTTTTCCCCATGAAACGAATCGATATTTTACAATGCCGACGATGGGAGAAAAAGATTTATTTACCATTCCACAATGGGCCAGCGAATCCATCGTATATCAAATATTTCCAGAAAGATTTGATAATGGAGATATATCAAATGACCCAGCTACTGTAAAGCCTTGGTATTCTAAAGTAGTTCGTGATACAATGCTAGGAGGAGATCTTCAGGGTATTGTTGATAAGCTGGAGTATTTAGAGGATTTAGGAATTAATACGATATATCTTACCCCTATCTTTAAGGCTGGATCCAACCATAAATATGATACTTATGATTATTTTCAAATAGATCCTCAGTTTGGTACGATGGAGTCATTGAAAGAATTAGTGTCAAAAGCCCATAGTAGAGGTATTCGTATTATTTTGGATGCTGTTTTCAACCATTGTGGAGTAGAATTTGCTCCTTTTCAGGATGTAGTGCAAAACGGAGAAGCGTCTCAGTATAAGGAATGGTTTGATATACAAAAGTATCCCGTAGAATTAAAAAAAGATCCGGACTATGCAACCTTTGGATATCACTGGGGTATGCCAAAATTAATGACTAAGAATCAAGAAGTGGTGAACTATCTTTTGGAAGTGGCTACTTTTTGGATTCGGGAAGCAGATATTGACGGATGGCGATTAGACGTTGCCAATGAAATTGATCATGATTTTTGGAGACAATTTCGGAAGGCGGTAAAAGCAGTAAAACCGGATGCCTTGATTATTGGAGAAGTATGGCATGATACTAGCTCATGGCTCCAAGGAGATCAATATGATTCTACCATGAACTATTTGTTTCGAGATGCGGTAAGAGATTTTATTGCCTATGAAAAAATATCTGTACAAGAATTTGATGAGCAATTAGGATTTTTTCGAGGGCTCTATAAATTACAGGCGTATAATGTACTCTGGAATTTGATTGATAGCCATGATACAGCTCGCTTTTTACATCTTTCTGATGAAAATACCAAAAAACTCCAATTGGCTGCTTTGTTTCAAATGACTTTTACGGGTGTGCCATTTGTGTATTATGGAGATGAAGTGGGCATGACAGGAGGAAATGATCCAGACTGTCGTGGGGGTATGGTATGGGATGAAAAAAAACAAAATAAAAGTTTACTTGCGTACTATAAAAAGTTAATTTCCATTCGCAAAAAACACAAAGCACTGACACATGGAACTTATGAAACGATCGTAGTGGATAATGATAAACGAATTTATGGCTTTAGAAGACAGCTAGATCAGGAGATTATTGATATATATATAAATAATGGGTATGAAGAACAAGATGTAACAATATATACAAGTCAAGCAGTGGAACTACTAAGTGATACGATATATACAGGGAAAGAAAAAGAGTTATCTATTTCTATACCTAAAAAGAGTGGCGTTGTTTTAAAGATGTAAAGTATGAATTCCAGTATCTAAAAAGGTACTGGAATTTTTGATATACCATCTATGTCTGATGCCTAAAAAATACGCATTATAGTTTATCAAACACGGATCTTAAATCAATTTCAAGTTCTTGGAAAATCGATACTTTTATTCTATCTTCATCTGTATACATTTCAGGTCTTCCATACCGTTCATTTTCTTGCAGCAAGAATACACTTACAAGTTTTTGATCGGGTTCAACAATCCAATATTCTTTAACTCTGGCTTTTTCATATTTATTAAACTTAATAACTCTATCCATTTTGCCAGTTGAAGGAGATAAAATTTCTATGATCATATCAGGCGAACCTTTACATCCTCTTTCATCAAGCTTTGAGCTATCACAAACAATGGTTATATCCGGCTCCACCACATTTTTAATATCACTATCATTTTTTTCAACGTCCAACCTTACACAGAAAGGGGCAGGGTATACCTTGCAAGGTTTTCCTACTAAATAATTTGAAATTTGTCTAGAAAGCTCCATCAGAATTGCTTGGTGTGCTCTTGATGGTGCAACATGCATGTAGGGTATACCATCAACGATTTCCCATCTTTCGTCTTCACCCCAAGTCAAATAATCAGCATATGAATACTGTATTGCTTGTTTTGGCAATGGCATTTTAAACACTCCTATTTATCATTTTTAAAATCTGGATCTCAGAAAAAGTATGTGGTAAGGCAAATACTTTTTCTGAGATCCTAAAATCTTATCTTATGAAAATTAGCGTATTATCGGCACTCTCGATAATGCTAATTATAGTGTATTCTCGGTAATATTACAATGAATTATCCTGAAGTTATTGCCGAGAATATTAATTCTAGGGCATAGTTAAGGAGTGCTTTTGTGAGGGTCTTAGAGTATACATTGAGTCTCATTGAAACAAAGGTCATACATATACGAGAAATTGAACAACAGCAAAACAATGTTAAAATAGATTGACAGTAGCAATAAAAGGCTATATAATGAGTGTAATTTAACAATGCACCACTTTACAATAATGAAGTGGGTATGAAAAGGGGAGTTTTTATGAAGCAAAATAAACTTCATACACCAGAAGGGGTCAGAGACCTACTACCAGAAGAATGTGCGGTAAAGTTAGAAGTGCAAAAAAGAATCGAAACTGTATTTCATCGATACGGTTTTTATACAGTTGAAACACCGACTTTTGAGTATTATGAGGTATTTGCCAATGAATGGGGCAGTATTCAGCCTAAATATATGTATAAGTTTTTTGATCGAGAGGGATCCATCCTTACTCTGCGAGCAGATATGACACCCCCTATTGCGAGGATGGCTGCTGCTACTTATACGCAGAAGCAGATGCCCCTTCGTCTTTGCTATTTTGGCAATACATTTCGGTATAATGAGAAATATCAAGGAAAACTGCGAGAATTTACCCAAGCAGGGGTAGAACTGATCGGAGTCAATTCAAATGATGCGGATGCTGAAGTCATTGCTTTGGCAGTAAATAGCTTATTGATTGCTGGAATCACAGAATTTCAAATTGATATCGGACAAGTGGACTTTTTTATAGGAATCATAGAAGAAGCAGGGCTCACAGATCAAGAAGGAGAACTGTTGCAAGAACTGATTGATAACAAAGATTATATTGGATTAGAAGAAGCAGTAGAAGAAATGGATATAGATGGAACGCTCAAAGAATTAATTCTGGATCTGCCCAAATTATTTGGATCTATGGAAGTACTACAAAAAGCAAGAGCAAAAACGGAAAATCACAAAGCGATCAATGCACTTGAAAAACTGCAAAATGTCTATGAGATTTTATGTGCCTATGGAGTGGAAAAATATATCTCCTTTGATCTTGGCATGGTTACAAGATTAAATTACTATACAGGGATCATCTTTAGAGGTTATACCTATGGTACGGGAGTATCTATTGTAGATGGAGGTAGGTATGACGGTCTTTTGGGAGAATTTGGTCAAAAACAGCCTGCTGTAGGATTTGCCATTATGCTGAATGAACTCATTGGCGCTATGGAACGACAGCAGATTCCCATCCTGTCTTGGTCGGTAGATACTTTGCTAGTATTTACAAAAAACAGCCTCAAACAAGCACTTTCCTGTGGGGATATCTTGAGAAGTGAAGGCATGTATGTAGAAAATAGTCTTTTGGGAGAAGATTTAAATCTAAATATATCCTATGCAGAAGAAAAAGGCATAGGGGGCATTGTATTTTTTGAAGATCAAGAGCGAGTGAAGCTCATTAATACAGTTACTCGGGAAACGATAGAAACAACCGTAAACGAGCTTTTAAAACAGGCGTCCAAGGAGGATGAACCATGCGGTATTTAACATTTGCGCTAGCCAAAGGAAGGCTAGCAGAACAAACAATGGAATTATTTGAATCTGCAGGATATCCTTGTGAACAAATGAAAGAAAAGTCTCGAAAACTTATATTTGTCAATGAAGACTTAAAACTAAAATTTTTTCTGGCCAAAGCCAGTGATGTGCCTACCTATGTGGAATATGGTGCTGCGGATATAGGGGTTGTAGGCAAAGATACGATCTTGGAAGAGAGAAGAAACTTGTATGAGGTGCTTAATCTAGGATTTGGAAGTTGTAGAATGGCTGTAGCTGGACCTATAGATAGTAAAGAAAAGCTCAATAAGAGCTGTAACCTAAGAGTCGCTACAAAGTATCCGAATATCGCCAGTGATTATTTTTACCACAAAAAAAAGCAAACTGTGGAGATCATTAAACTGAATGGATCTGTTGAGTTAGCACCTATTGTAGGTTTATCCGAAGTGATTGTAGATATCGTAGAAACAGGCTCTACCTTGAAAGAAAATGGTCTTGTTGTACTTGAAGAAATATGTCCAATCTCGGCACGAATGGTCGTCAATCGAGTGAGTATGAAAATGCAGTATGAACGGATTACCAAACTCATAGAAGCTGTAAAAGAAAAGTTGGGGTGATAGTATGAAGATTCCAGTTTTATATACAAAAAAACAAGAAGATACATCTTTTTTACAACAAATCTTAGATCGATCTCAATTAAACTATGGAAATGCACAGGAAGTGGTAGATGAGATTATACAAAGTGTTCGACTGGAAAAAGACCAAGCACTTTTAGCATTGACTTTAAAATTTGATGGTGTACAACTCACAAAAAATACTTTACGGGTAACCGAAGAAGAAATCAATGAAGCGTATGAGAAAGTGGATGCGGAACTTATCCGCGTAATTAGAAGATCTGCAGAAAGAATACGGGATTTTCATCAAAAACAAAAACAAAATAGTTGGTTCGATCCTGATGATAAAGGCTCTATACTGGGGCAGATGGTCCGCCCGCTAGAGAGTGTGGGGGTATATGTTCCTGGTGGAAAGGCGGCTTATCCTTCCTCTGTGCTTATGAATGTAATTCCTGCACAGGTGGCAGGTGTTCCTAATATTATCATGGCTACTCCAGCCCAAAAAGATGGGAAGATCTATCCGACTACCCTTGTAGCTGCTAAAGAGGCAGGAATCAATGAGATTTATAAAATGGGGGGGGCACAGGCGATTGCAGCCCTAGCCTTTGGAACAGAAACTGTACCTAAAGTAAATAAAATTGTGGGCCCTGGAAATATTTATGTTGCGCTAGCAAAAAGAACAGTATACGGTTATGTAAATATTGATTCTGTGGCAGGGCCCAGTGAAATTCTCATACTAGCAGATGATAGTGCAAATCCTATTTTTGTGGCTGCCGATTTATTATCACAAGCAGAACATGATGAAATAGCATCCTCTATTTTGATTACAGATAGTGAAGCGTTGGCACTTCAGGTTCAAGAAGAATTGCAAAAACAGACTGCACTCCTTTCAAGAAAAGAAATCATTACTAAATCACTAGAAAATTTTGGAGCCATCATTGTGGTAGAAGATTTTGAGCAAGCGATCGCTCTATCTAATGATATAGCCCCAGAACATTTGGAAATTTGCACACGCGCCCCTTTTGAAATTTTACCCTATATAAAAAATGCAGGTGCTATATTTATGGGACACTATTCTCCAGAACCGCTAGGAGATTATATGGCAGGACCTAACCATGTACTGCCCACCAGTGGTACAGCTAAGTTTTTTTCACCTTTAAGTGTGGATGACTTTATTAAGAAATCTAGTATTATTTCATTTAGTGAAGCTTCTCTTAAAGATTTGTATAAAGATATCATTACTTTTGCAGAAGCAGAAGCGTTAACAGCCCATGCCAATGCAGTGAGAGTAAGGTTTAGCAATGAGTAAAATTTGCCTTACCATATACTTTTGCAGAGATCCCAAGTAGTAAAAGATATAGTGTAAAGGAGGGGAAATGATGGAAAGAAAAACAAACATTTACCGTAAAACAAATGAAACAGAAATCACCCTAGATCTATCCTTAGATGGAAGTGGAAAGTCTACGATATCCACAGGCATCGGTTTTTTCGATCATATGCTTACACTGATGGCAAAGCATGGGTTTATGAATTTGACAGTGAAAGCCACTGGAGATCTTGAAGTAGATTGTCATCATACCATAGAGGATATAGGCATTGTATTAGGACAGTGCATCACAAAAGCACTCCATGATAAAAGTGGTATTAAGCGATATGGTTCTGCCACCGTCCCTATGGAAGAGGCATTGGTACTTTGTGCCGTAGATATATCAGGGCGTCCTTATTTAGGCTTTGATTGCGCATTTACTGTAGAGCGAGTAGGTACTATGGATACAGAAATGGTCGAAGAATTCTTTAGAGCGGTGTGTCTACACGGAGGTTTGAATTTACATCTAAAGGTACTTGCCGGTAAAAATAATCATCATATCATAGAAGCCATGTTCAAGGCTTTTGGAAAAGCCCTAGATGAAGCGACTCAGATTGATCCAAGGATTGTTGGGGTATTGTCTACAAAAGGCACATTGGAGGTATAAGAATGATTGCAATTATTGATTATGGCATGGGAAATCTCCGCAGCGTACAAAAAGCCTTTGAATACTTAGGATATAAAGCAGTAGTAACATCCGACCTTCAGGTAATTCGTAAAGCAGATAAAGTGATACTTCCAGGGGTTGGAGCATTTCGTGATGCGATCAGTGCACTGCATACGACGGGACTGGCTGAAGAACTTTATCGTGTAGTAGAGAGCAAAAAACCTCTTTTAGGGATTTGTTTGGGAATGCAGCTTTTATTTGAGAAAAGCTATGAAAATGGAGAATATGACGGACTGAGCATTCTACCGGGGATAGTAAAAAAACTTCCTGAAGAGGTAAAGATTCCTCATATGGGATGGAATTCCTTACAAATTACGAAAACACATCCTCTATTTGTAGGACTTCCTGAAGAACCATTTGTGTATTTTGTTCATTCTTATCATTTGGAAACCTCTGCGCCCATCGTTTCGGCCACTACCTATTATGGTAAAGAAGTACAAGTGGCGGCACAGAAAGAATCAATTTTTGCCCTGCAGTTCCATCCAGAAAAAAGTGGAGATACAGGGCTTATGATATTAAAAAATTTTGGAGGGCTTTAAAATGCGTATATATCCTGCGATTGATATAAAGAATGGAAAGTGTGTAAGACTTAAACAAGGGAAATTTGATGAGATTACAGTATATGGAGATGACCCTGTAGAAATGGCGCTAAAATGGGTGAATGCAGGAGCTAGATATTTACATCTCGTAGATTTGGATGGCGCTTTGGGACAATCGATCAACCATGAGGTGATTGGTCGAATTGCCAAAGCCATCTCCATCCCTATTCAAACTGGGGGAGGTATCAGATCTATGGAAGCTATAGAAAAAAAGCTATCTCTTGGTGTAGAAAGAGTGATTATTGGTACAGCTGCGATTAAAAATCCTAGCTTTGTAGAAGAGGCTGTTCGAATGTTTGGATCCCATATTGCGGTTGGAATTGATGCCAAAGACGGGAATGTAGCTATAGAAGGCTGGGAAGAAGTAAGTACAACAACAGCAGTAGAATTATGTCTGCAAATGAAGGAATTAGGAGTAAGCACGATTATCTATACAGATATTGCTAAAGATGGTATGCTTTCTGGTCCTAATATAGCTTCTACAAAAGAACTCATCGAAAAAACCCAGATGAATATTATTGCATCTGGCGGAGTAACTACGATGGACGATCTGATCGAAGTGGAAGAAATCGGAGCTGAAGGGGCTATTATCGGGAAAGCACTATATCAAGCCACACTTGATCTTTATTCAGTAATACAACAGTTCGAAAACAGTCGATAGGAATGTTAACTATCAACTGAAAGGAGGTTATCATGCATACCAAAAGAATTATTCCTTGTTTGGATGTAAATGAGGGGCGGGTTGTAAAAGGGGTTAATTTTGTCAACCTGCGTGATGCCGGCGATCCTGTCGAGATTGCCTCTTTATATAATAAAGCGATGGCAGATGAACTTGTTTTTCTGGATATTACTGCTTCTTCCGATGCCAGAGATATTATGTTGGATGTGGTAAGAAGAACAGCAGAACAAATATTTATTCCCCTGACAGTAGGTGGAGGCATTAGATCCATTGAAGATTTCCGTAGAATTCTCAGTGCAGGTGCTGATAAAATATCTGTGAACTCTGCTGCACTCCATAGACCAGAGCTTATTACAGAAGCCGCTGAACGATTTGGAACCCAATGTGTTGTCGTTGCCATTGATGCCAAAAAGCGGATAGATGGAGAAGGATGGGAAGTGTATCTAAATGGTGGGAGAATCAACACACATCGAGATGTACTGGAATGGGTGCAAGAAGTGGAGAAACGCGGAGCAGGAGAAATTCTTCTTACCAGTATGGATTGTGATGGTACAAAAGAAGGATATGATCTTCCTTTGACTAGGTGTATCTCCCAAGCAGTACGAATTCCAGTTATTGCTTCAGGTGGTGCTGGCAATAAGGAACATTTTTATGATGCCCTGACAGAAGGGGCGGCAGATGCAGCATTGGCAGCCTCTCTCTTTCACTTTCAAGAGTTAGAGATCAGAGATTTAAAAAAATATTTACAGGATCGTAAAGTTCCCGTTAGAATATAATAAATTGGATCTCAGAAAAAGTATGTGGTGGTAAGGCAAATATATAAATCTGGAAACAACTGCAACAAAGGAGCGCGTCCCAGATTTCAACTAAACTTACCCTTTGCACAAGCGCGATTTTGCAGCTGCTTCTAGATTTATATATTTGCCTTACCACATACTTTTTCTGAAATCCATAAAAAGGAGAGAATTTTATGGAATGGTTTGCTACACTTAAATTTGATCAAAATGGACTTATTTCTGTTATTACACAGGAATACAGCTCCAATAAAGTACTCATGATGGCCTATGCTAATCTTGAAGCACTACAGAAGACGATAGAAACTGGAAAAGTACATTACTATAGTAGAAGCAGACAAGAATTATGGCTCAAAGGAGAAACCTCTGGGCATTTTCAGCATGTGAAGAATATAGCCTATGATTGTGACCAAGATGCACTGCTGATTCAGGTAGAACAGATTGGCAATGCTTGTCATACGGGAGCCCACTCTTGTTTTTTCGAGTTAGCCTATGAAAAAGATGAAAAGGCGATAGATCAGGGATCATCTACAGAATCTATTCTTCAAGCTGTATATGACGTGATTGCAGAACGAAAAATCCATCCAAAGGAAGGATCTTATACCAATTATTTATTTGATAAAGGCATCGATAAAATGCTCAAAAAAGTAGGAGAAGAAACGGCAGAAGTAATTATAGCAGCAAAAAATCAAGATAAAGCAGAACTTACCTACGAAGCATCTGACTTACTCTATCATTTGATGGTAGTCATGGTGCAAAATGGAATAGCCTGGAATGATATCTATAAAGAATTAGAAAAAAGAAGATAATAGAAACAAAA
>CALKRZ010000192.1 GCA_937989765.1 uncultured Clostridia bacterium
TAAGACCCCTGGAAGACTACCAGGTTGATAGGTCACGGGTGTAAGTGTGGCAACACATTCAGCTGAGTGATACTAATAGGTCGAGGACTTGACCAAATATATACTTGTACTGTAGAGTACGAGAATTCATCTTGGCGATGAAAATCAGTGTTTAGTTTTCAGGGTATAAATACCTTTACATTTTCTGGTGATGATGCGTCTATGGGACACACCCATACCCATACCGAACATGACGGTTAAGACATAGACGGCTGATGGTACTTGGCGGGAAGCTGCCTGGGAGAGTAAGTGGTTGCCAGATTATAACTATCTTACATAAGTATCCGCTTTTATAAGCGGAGGTTTATTGCATTATAATATCGCGGAGTAGAGCAGTGGTAGCTCGTCGGGCTCATAACCCGAAGGTCACAGGTTCAAATCCTGTCTCCGCAACCAACTACATAAAATATAATTATTCAAAAGCCACGAATTTTCGTGGCTTTTTTTGATTTGTAAAATTATTGCACCTAGAGGTGTTTCAAGTAAAAACTAAAAAAGTAATTTAAAACACCTAAAAGAGGACTATTTTTGTTGGGTCAGTTTATTCATCACTTCATTATCCATAAGATGATACATGAGAGCTATTAAATCTTCTGGGGGCAATACCTTGTTCATCTTAAACCAATAACTAACCATACCTATCATAGCTGAAAGAATGTATTCTAAAATAAAATCAAGTTCAATATCATTTCTATCCACTTTTCCAGAAATTGCTTGTATAAGTAATGGCTTTATTGAATTCTTAATTTTACTTGCAAAAGCTGGGTCTCCATGATCTCCAAGTAAAACGGAATAATAGTTGCCATTCTGCTCGTATAATTTAAGAAATATATCAAACGGCATATCCGTAGTATGATCTGGCTTAGTTGTTGGTGGCAATTCATCTAAGCTAGGCATCAACGATTGCTCAATCTGATTAAGCACGTCATACACATCAGTGAAATACTCATAAAAAGTTCCTCTATTATATCCCGCCCTTTGTGCAATCTCTTTCACTGTGATTTTCTCTATTCTTTTTTCGCAGTACAGGGACCAAAATGCATCTACTAGATTTTGCTTCGTTTGTGCTGTTACCTCTGGTTGCTTGTTCATTTGTTATTCATCTCCTATAAATCCGACACGTAGTAGCATATTGTCGGTTGATGGTAAGTAGAAATTTGAGTATACTATCAATATACAACAGGTTGTTGGATAATACAAGAGGAGATGAAATATATGATTACAATTCTTTGTGCAGGATCTCGTGGTGATTTTCAACCCTATTTGGCGCTAGCAATGGAACTTAAAAAACTAGGTAAAGATGTACGTATCACAGGAATGAGGGAATTTGAAAGCTTCATTCGAAGCTACGGTATTGATTTTTATCCCATTCAAGCTGATTTTAAGTCACTTCATGTGGATGAAAATATGCTTAAACAAGCTCAATCTGCGGATAACCCTTTAAAAATGTTGTTAGCATTTAACAAGATGAAAAAGTATGGAGTTCAGATTGCGAATGAATTTTATGCTTCCTGTGAGGGCAGCGAACTCATTATTTACCACCCAGGTGTTACGTTAGGTTATTTTGCGGCTGAAAAACTAGGGATACCTTCTATTTTAGCTTCCCCATTTCCTATGCACAAAACAAAAGAACATACTTCTGTTATTCAATATGGAAGGAAAAAGTCTACTCCCTTCACAAATCTGATGAGTTATTCTATGCTCCAAGGGATGCTTTGGTTAGCATCTAAAGATTCTGTTACGGGTTTTTGGAAGGAAAGGTTTGGAGGTACGCCAAAAGGATTTGGGCGGCCCTATGAACGGCATACTACGAAACAAAATCCTGCTATTATTTCTTGTAGCAATTTTGTCTTCCATAGACCCAATGACTGGAATGAAAACATCCACCAAAGAGGATATTGGTTTGTTGAAGAAAAAACGGAGTATACCCCTTCAAAGGAGTTGTCAGATTTCTTAAGTTCAGGAGAAAAGCCGGTTTATATTGGGTTCGGTAGTGTTTTTCATGCAGATCAGAAAGAAGCTATGTCCAAATTAATCGTGGATGCACTGACCAAAAGCAGGAAGTCTGGTATTATTTGCGGCATGGGTAAAATAGCTAATCTTCCTAAAAATGTAATTGCCGTTGATAGCATACCTCATTCATGGCTCTTTGACAGGGTTTCAGCCGTCTGTCATCATGGTGGTGCAGGAACAACAGCAGCTGGGTTTAAGGCAGGTGTTCCAAGCATTATAGTACCTTTTGCCAACGATCAATTTGCTTGGGCTCATAGAGCGTATGACTTAGGGGTTGGTTCAAAACCTATTCCTGTAAAAACACTTACCGCTGATCACCTTGCCGAAGCAATAGAATTTGCACTTCAAAACAAAGTTAAAACAAAGGCAAAAACGCTTGCAAAAAATATCGCTACTGAAAATGGTGCTTTGGATTGTGCAAAATTAATTGTGGCAAGTCTAGGGAGGTAATGTGAAATGGAAAAAACAAAGAAATGGAAAAAAGACTTTTTTACGATGTAATTGGTATTAACAATTGGATGATGGTTGCTAGCGTCCTGGCGATTTTTGTGGGAGTAATATGTTACCTTTTAACTAGACGATTTGATAAAATAACCATAAAAGAGGGGAATGTACATGCATAATGCAATAAAAATCAGCTCCAATTTTAATTAAAAACTTGTCAAAAAAGGGATGTCTTATTTTTTTACTCTCATCAATAATTTTTCAAAACTTTTCAATGGGTTAAATCCATGTTCTGAAATATATACGCCTAATAAGATCAACCCACCACCGACTAAGATCAAATAGGTGACTTGTTCTTTCAGAATAATAACGGATAATACAAGGGTAATGAGGGGAATGAGATAGATATAGTTGCTGGTCTTTACCACTCCGATAAAGTTTACGGCTGTATTCCATAGGACAAAGCATAAAGCAGAACCAATGAAGCCCAAAAATAAAAGGTTACCTAGAACAGAAGGAAGCAGGAAGGTATGGAGGCTAAAGCTCACCTTAAACAAAGGAAGCAGGGGGATGGTAGTGATCAATCCATACAGAAAAATCTTCCTAGTGATGTATATATAGTTATACTTATTCCCAATTTTTTTTAACAAAACAGAGTAAAACGACCAAGCAATCGCAGCAGATAAAGCTAAAAAGTCACCTATAGGATTTAACTTTAATATAAAATTACCATTGAATATGATCAGGAATATACCTGTAAAAGCAATCATAAAGCCAACCACAATATTCGTATTGATTTTCTCATCCTTGGTGGTGATATGCGCCAATATCGCTGTCAATATTGGCGCTACAGAGATTAGAAGTCCAACATTAGAGGCGAGGGTATATTGTAGCGCAATATTTTCTGTTAAGAAGTACAAGGTTACACCACAGATGCCAGCGCCCAAAAAGGATAGTTCCTCTTTCCAATTTTTCACCTTATGGATCTTAGGGTAAAACAATAATAGAGCAAAATACCCCATTAGAAAACGATAAAATAATATTTCAATGGGCTGTAAATGTCTGAGTAAGATTTTTGTAGAAATAAAGGTAGTTCCCCATACCATAATGGTAATTATCGTCATAGCATGTCCTACTATTTTTTTGTTTTTCATCTGTTGATCATCCTATCTATCTATTAATCTAAAGGTAATACGGATATTACTATAACATTTTTCACCGAAGTTTTCTATAGTTATTACATACATCCACATGAAGCTAAAGATAACCTTATATAGAGTCATTAACTTAAACCAAAATAAGGTAGATAGCCTAAGCGAGAGGAAATATTTCCTTAAGCGAAACTTGCCAATAACTGTTTTAAGTGTATTCATACAATATAGTAATTAAAACTTCATCCTGCTTTTTCAGAGAACCAAAATAAGTAAATATATATACTTATTAAAGGTAATGTATACCAAATAGAGATACTCCCTTATGCAAGTAGCATAAGGGAGTATCAGCGTTCTAATGTAAATAGTTCTGATCTTTACTTATTTATCGCAGACAATAGGAGATCCAAATCCTGGGATGATAAGTAAAAGAATGATTAATAAGAAAATAATTCCAAAGCCTCCACCAAATCCAACACCGACGCCAACACCAGGGGCAGGGGTAACTCCAAAACCAAAACCAGCCATACTATATACCTCCTCATATTTTTCTAACCTCAATCTTATAGTATGTGACATAAATAAATTGGTTACAAAAAATCAAATAAATTATAAAGGTAAGAGGATTCCATTATTTTTATAGGCGGGTTGCTAAATGTTTTGATCGATTCGTCCGACATCTATAGTAGTGAGAACGAATGTAGGAGTGGATATAGATGATCCAACAAGTGCAAAGTAGCGAAGTATCTAGACAACAAATGTATATCAATATGACTCAACAGCCGGCGGCACAGTGGAAGTCGGGAGATATCGTTGAAGGCACTCTTCTGCAAAAAGATGGGGGTAAAATTCGTTTAGATATGGGTAGTGGTGAAATCATAGACGCATCTGTATCTCAACTGGTACAGGGCAGCGTAGGGGATGCGCTTTGTTTTGAAGTACAAGATGCAGCCAATGGGCAAGTAGTGCTCAAACAGATTAAACCAGAACAGGCGGCAGAAGCCAAAGGGGTTATGCAGTATAATGCGCTAAAGTCCATGCTAAGTACAGCAAATATCCCTGTCAATGAAGAAAATATACAAACGGCTAAGATCATGCTTCAAAACGGTATGAACGTAGAAAAGCAGAGCTTCGAAGCCATCATCCAAATAAAAAAGCAAATCAATGAAATTGTTGATCATATGACCAAATCTAGTGTGAAAGAGTTGGTAGAGAGTCCTATTTCATGGGATAAAGCGACAGTCAAAGTACTGTATGATTTTTTGCGCAGTGGTAGTGATAAACATACAGATCAAAAGCCAGTGCCAAAGCAGGAGGTAGACGCTGCTGTAGCAGAATATACCAAGAATACTACACAGTGTAAAACGCCAGTACAAAAACTAACCAAGGTAGTAGAAGCCCTTTTGAACGAAGGGCTTCCAGTCACAGGCAAAAATATTCAATCTATGGTGGGTGTACAACATCAAATGGAGAATGTTCGCACACTGGATGATGCAGCCATAGCCAATTTGATCCGCCGCCATACGGAACCAACCCTAGAAAATATCTATGCAGCCAAATACTCTGGAGGTCGTACAAAAACAGGAAGCTCCTCAGGACGAGATCCTTATGCAGATGCTGGAGTCCATTCGGGTATAGAGGGCATGGATCCAAAGATCCTAGATCAAGAGATCCGTAAAATCCTGCAGCAGGAACAAATAGAGCCTACCCATAAAAATATAGAAGCAGGAAAGCTTCTGGTACAACAGGATCTCCCTGTAACCAAAGAAAATGTGCAGATTGTAACCGCTGTCAGAGAAGCACTGTCTAAAATAGATGAAAAAGAAGTACTACAGCAAGCAGCGCACAATATCAAAGAAAATAAACCACCAGCAGATATACAGATAATCGATCAAAACCTTCCTATAAAGGCTGAAAAGAGTATAAGTCCAGAGGAAGCTGTAAAACTTGTAGAAGACCTACCAAAGATAGACACAGAAGCAGTAGAATGGGTGCTCAAAAAGCAGCAGCCCCTCACACTAAAAAATTTACAGGAAGCTTTAAAAAGGCGAGAAAAGTTGTCTAAGGAAGTAGACGATACAGAACCTCGCAAAGACCTAGAGGAACAGATCCAGATGAACGAAAAGACCATTACAGCGAAGCGACAGCTCGCAGAGATCCGTCTTCGTCTTACGGCAGAGGCTGCCCTTCGTCTTGGGCAGAAAAACATTCAGATCGATACCGTACCTCTAAAGCAGGCAGTAGAAGAACTGAGAATTCTAGAAAAAGAAGCCTATGCCGTACATTTAAAACAGGCAGGGGTTCAGGATACAGTAGAAAATATACAAAAACTAGATGAGCTGTACCAAAAGCTAGACAGCTTGCAGCAAGTAACCCCCAAAACCTATGGGGAGCTCATGAAGGGACGAGTGCCCTTTACCATAGAAGGCATCCATAAAGCAGAACAACAATACAATCCTGATGTGCTAAAAGGCCAAGAAGCAGTATCCCGCTATGAGATACTAGGCACGCAGCCAGACAGCAAGTTTGGGGATTCAATCAAGAAAGTAGATCAACAGATCGAACCGCTTTTACAGGAGTTACAAATAGAACCCACAGCAGAAAATATTCGAGCGGCTCGCATTTTGGTACGCAATGGCATGGATATTACAGGAGATCATATCCTTCATGTAAAAATGCTGGATCAAAAAGTGACTAAAGTGGTTACAGAGCTTCATCCTACTATTGCTGCTAATATGATCAAAGATCAACTTCAACCCATAAAAATGCATATTGATGAAGTGCTTCAGTATATGGATCATTTTCAAGAGCTTTTGGGAGAAGATCTTACAGATAAACTATCAAAATTCATCCTCCAAATAGATGAAGAAGGAACATTAGCGCCCTCACAACGGGAGACGATGATCGGGATCTACCGTATGCTGCATACGATCCAAAAAACAGAAGGCAGAGCGGTAGGCTTTATGATGAAGAATGATATGGATCTAACCCTCAATAATTTGATGGAGGCGTCCAAATATTTTGACCGTACAGGCGCCAAATATACAGATATCGATGTCAAGATCAATGACCAGTTTGGTATGATCGAAAAAGTCATCATTAGTGACCAAAGTATCAAATCTCAGCTACAAAGAGCATTTGAAGAAGTGGCAGTAGTACAGGAAGATGTTGTAGCGCAGAAAAATCCGACAATCGTTCCCAATGCTGAGGTAGAAGTAGCCAAAGAGCAGGATGCAAAAGAAGTAAAAGAAGTAAAAGAAGTAAAAGAAGTAAAAGAAGTAAAAGAAGT
>CALKRZ010000193.1 GCA_937989765.1 uncultured Clostridia bacterium
GACTAATTCAAATCAATGAATTGATAGATATCACTGGATACTCAAAGAAACATCTTGAAAGATTATTTTTATCCAATGTAGGAGTAACACCTAAAGTTTTTTCTCGTATTTATAGATTTTATGATCTATATAAGGTTTTAAATCTATCTGAAGAACAGAAAATGACATTGGATAAAATATATGATTTTTATTATGATTATTCTCATTTTATTAAGGAGTTCAAATCTTTTTCTGAATTGCCTCCAACTCAATTACTTGGAAAATCCAATGAGTTTGGAAAAATCTTTTTATCAAGATAAAAATGTCTCTTTTTTACTATAACTCCTATCTTCTAAAGAAGTATAATGAACTTGTAAAGATTACAACAAAAGAACTTTGGGAGGTAATGAAAGATGAAAAATGCAATTAGTTGTGTAGAAATTCCAGTTGTTGATTTTGAAAAAGCAAAGGCTTTTTACAGCGAAATTTTAGGGAACGAATTACAAGTAATGCCCATGGGAGATTTAGTATTTGGTTTCTTACCATATGATCCAACCAGTGGTGGGGTGGGAGGAGCGATCGTTAAAGGTGAACCGTATGTACCTAATATGAATGGGACAACTGCTTACTTAAATGGTGGGGATGATCTAAATACCATATTAAATAAAGTAGATACTGCAGGTGGTAGAGTTATTCTCCCTAAAACACAAATCAGTCCTGAGTTTGGATATATGGCCCTATTCCTTGATACAGAAGGTAATAAAATCGGCTTGCACTCTATGAAATAACACTTTTGAATAACAATTCAAGCTGTAAAATAAGCAAAACAACCGAGGAGAGCAGTGCATTCACATGGCTCTCCTCGGTTGTTTCATCTTTTACGTTCCCTAAACAAAGAATTGCTTTGTTTATCTTTTCATAGAAGGCATGACTGAAAATACTTCAAACTGCTCAGAGACTCCTTTTAGTTCGGTTATACGGCTTATAGTTTCCAATCCTTCTTGACATAAAAAGCGTTCTACAGCAGGGTCAGAAAGTACTTCTTCACTCATCAGCACTTCATATTCTGTGCTTTTTCCTTGTATTCTTGCTGCAATATTTACAGTTCGCCCGAAATAATCCAGATTTTTATTACTGGTCACAGCAATCAGCTGACCTTTATGAATTCCAATTTTCACCTGTACATCTACTCCATGAACAGGATCTATGTGGAAAGCCTGATGAATTCTGCAGGCTGCTTCTACTGCATTTGCATTGATTGGAAATGCTGCCATCACTGCATCCCCTATAGTTTTTATCACACCGCCTTCATATTTTTTGATGATATTGATCATACGGCGAAAATGTTCTTGTACTACAGTATATGCTTTGGAGTCCCCAAGTCTCTCATATAGCTCTGTGGACCCTTTAATATCGGTAAACAGTAGGGTCATATTACGAACGGCAAAGGAAGTATCCGGTGATAAAAACTCTCCTTCAAAAAGATCTCGAAAATATTGCTGGCTTGTTACATAAGAAGCACTTACCCAGTGAGATTTAGGAGCATTGGATTTTACCAAAAACACATTGGGATAAGGTAATTGGGATGTTACATGGAATTGAATTTTTCCAGGTTGAAATGACAGTCTTTGAATGTCCAACCGTCCTTCCGAAGAGATCATAAGATCTACCGTTTGAACTGCATCACTGATCTCTCCCGAAACAATCAGGGTCCCTCCTCCTTCCATATAGGGAGGCATATAGTATATATACTCTCCACAAGAAAACTCCGCTTCATATGTCTTTCTGCCCTGAGGCATGATACAGGAATCAAAACTCATCTTTCCCTTGGGTACGATAAAGCTTCTTCCTTCACGGCTGAGAACATCATAAAAAAAGTCCATCTTTCCCGCGAAATCTCTTTCTCTGAAGTCCTCATATACAATAGGTCGTATGTTTGGGTTGACTGTAAAAGTCACTTCAATCTGCTCTTCAAAGTCTAAACTCCAATCAATTCTGCAAAAATCACAATGAGCAGTGTTTTTCAGTCCCATCAAATGCTTATGATACTCAGGAATTCCAGAACAGGTTGGGCAGTGGATGTCCCAGTTTAGATCAAAGATGCCTAATTTTGTTGCAAAAATAAAAGTTTGCAATACATCTGCTTTGGAAATCCCTATATCATCTGCCATTCGAAATGCATTTAATTTATAGCAGTCAAAATCTGTACCCTTCTCAACGATATTTCGAACTGCTTCTATTGCTCTGACTGAACAGTTGGATGATGTTAATTCTTGGAACTTTCCTTCCGCATACGCAGATAATGTATATGGCATGTTCTTCCCCCTTTATGCAGTAACTCTTAATCTATCGATAAAATCCACTGACTTTAGTTTATTATTAGAAATCTTATCTGTCAATATGATTTGAATACCTCCTCTGGACAAACATATCCTTCATTATACAACTTTTGAATTAAATCCTTTTTTATACAGTCTTTGCTACATGTACCTTTTTATAGGTGATGATTACCATGACTAACATTAACACGCCAGATAAAAGAAATGCAGCTTGATAGTTCACAAGATCAATGATCCCTCCCATGAGCAATGGCCCTATCGCAGATATGGGTGTAAATAAAATGCTAGACAGCCCTAAATACGTAGCTCGATTCTTTTCTCCTCCTAGTTGGATGATAAAATTTCCTTGGGTTACCCAAATCGCACTTTCTGCAATGCCGTGAAGTATAAAAATTATGCAGAGCATACCAAATCCAGTAAGGTAATTCATGAGAATATAACTGGGGAAAAAAATCACATGGGCGGCAATCATGGTAAATCGGTATCCCTTCCAGTCATTCACAAAACCCCATCCGATGGAAGAAATAGCACGGCTGAAAATCCAAACAGATGTCAGCACCTGCACATCCCTTGCTGTAATTCCCAACACATTTTTTGCATACACAATCCGAAAGTTTGCTGCTGCTGATCCTACTATGGCAATCCCTAGGGCGCACATAAAATAAAAGAAGGTTTTATCTTCCTTTAAGATTCTCCCTAGCTTTTTTATATAATTCATCAAAGGCTCTTTCTCTGTCTGTCGAACCCAGTCCTCTTCTTTCATATACAGTAAGAATCCATAGGAAACCATCGTAAATACAGCAACCAGCATAAACAAAATGCCGTAACTATGTGGAAAGGCAAATTTACCTAGTATATACGCTGCCAATAGTGCCCCCAGAAATTCCGCCCCACTGCTTAATGCTGTACGAAATCCAAAAAAACGACCTCGTATGGAGGGTGGGATTACCTTTGCCATAAGATCAAACCAAGTAACTGCTGTAAGTCCTGTAACAAACGAATACGCAGAATACAATACATATATACTGAGGATCATCCAAAAAGGACTTTTGATCAAAAATATCGTTACGGCTAACAAAAACCATATCATTCGTTGCAAAAGAGCGACCACTTTTAAAATTTTTAAGTTATTGGGTTTTGCTTCAATATAGCGCGCCATAAATACCTGTGGCAGATTAATCAAAAAAGCGGACATAGTAGCCAGTAGTCCAATAATCGTGGTAGACTCTACATATTGGCTGATAAAGTATGTCAGTGTGGTAGCCAAGGGTGCCATACCCACGCCAAAAGCAAAAAAAGCACCATCCACTGTAGACATGGTCATATTTCTTTTTAAATGTTTTTGTACAAAAAATTCTTGCTGCCTATTTTCCATAAATACACCTCTATCTACATGTGTGATAACGTTTTCATACCGCATCATTATAGCAGGGTACACAGTCTATATCAATTCTTATTCTTCTATAAATATAACGAAATTTATAGTCATTTTTCAATTTGTTTTATGCATTTATTTTGTGTTCACTCAGGGCATCTATAGCCCTAGCGACTAGAATGCTAT
Source organism: uncultured Clostridia bacterium (assembly GCA_937989765.1). Classification (GTDB taxonomy): domain Bacteria; phylum Bacillota; class Clostridia; order Lachnospirales; family CALKRZ01; genus CALKRZ01. Next base: position 3,880 of record CALKRZ010000193.1, read on the forward strand.
GAAAACGAAATATCTCCTTGAGTGAAAACTTCCAAGTAATGGCTTAAGTTTACGCTTATGATACTATTTTATAAATAGCGAAACCTTTTTGAATGAATACCGTTATAATAAATGGGGTGAAATGATGGATGAAGACTATCTACTAGTAGAACAATTTCAAAAAGGCAATCGTACTATGTTTGATACGCTATATGAAAAATATCAAAAGCCTATTTTTCTTTTTATCTATAGAATAGTCTCCAATAAAGAAGCTTCTGAAGACATTCTTCAGGAGGTGTTTTTGAAAGCCTTCAGGAATCTTCGTACTATGAAAAATAAGAGTTTTAGAAGTTGGCTGTATACCATAGCTCATCATACTGCCATTGATCATATACGCAAACATAATATTTCTCTACAAGAACTAGATGAAAATATTCATGATCCCACTCACGAAGGCAATCCTGAAAAAAAATTATTACATAAAGCTCAACAACAAAAAATCCAAAAGGTTCTTCTACGACTTCCTTCTACCCAACGGATTGCTATCCTATTGCGAGATTCCGAAGGACTTTCCTATGGAGAAATTGCTCAGATCCTCAATGCCAGTGAATCTGCCGTCAAATCCCTCTTATTTCGGGCCAGACAAAACTTTATAAGACTTTATAGGGATGGTGATCTATGTGATGTGTAGTGAAGTAGAAGAAAAACTTGAACTATTGCTAGAAGGTCAAGTATCTGCTGATGAGGCCCAAAGTCTTTTGGATCATCTGCGAACTTGTAAAAACTGTAGTATCCTTTACGAACAACTGATAGAAATACGCTCCCTACTTATGCCAGAAAACATACTACCTTCTGCTAGAATTCAAGAAAATCTATATAAGAATATTGCTGTAAGTTCATTCTATATTTTACTTATAGCCATTATGATCCTGATTACTATAGGCATATTCTTATTTCAAATCAAAACGGCTCTCTTACATCCTCTTCCTGTAGGTTTCAAGTTTTTCTTTATCTCAGGAAATCTAATTCTTTTGATTACCTTCTTATGGTTATTCAAAGAAGTTTGGCAGGATTTTATTTATGGGATCACTAAGTTAACAAAGAGGGGGATCTGATGATATTTCATACACAAAATCATACTAAGTCTAAAAAATCCCTTTGGGCTATCATTGGTTTCCTACTATTAACCTCAGTTCCTGCATTATTTGCACTAATACATTCTAAGAATTTCACTGCGCAATTACTCACTGTAGGATCTCTGCTCCTTATCATAGGCATGGTATCTTGCTATGTATACGGATATGCAAGACTTCAGTATACGATTACGGATACTCACTTAATCATCCGATTTCTTCGTACTACTTATATTCCTTTACATGATATTGTATCTATCCATCTAGTAGAGAATTGCCTGCAATTTTTACGATACAAGATTGTTGGACTTGGATGGATCAATATTAATCAAGGTTATTTTATGACCAAAAATGGCAAGGCTATGGTTTATCTCTCTGGTATTAAAAATGGAATATGGATCGAGACTCCCTTCCACAATTATTTGATTTCTCCCGAAAATCCGGATCAATTTATAAAATCCTTGTCTTCCCTTACATCTGATTGCCTTGTAGATGCAGAGATAGAATTATCTGAAGATGAATCAACTTCGCTACTAAAGAAATCCATTGTGCTAGGATGGATTTTCATCGGACTATCTCAAGTATATATGTTTTTTCGTTGGAGTAGGCTTCCCAGTATCATTCCCCTACATTTTAACGCCCAATTACAACCCGATGGTTATGGCAACAAAACGCATGCTCTATGGTTTTCCCTACTAAACCTAGTCCTTGCTTGCCTTCTTCTATGGGCTGCACACTGGTGCATAAGGCAAAAAGCAGCATTTCATGGTTGGATTGTATTTTTGATTGGTATAGGATTATACTTAGTCACCTATTCTTTTATATTTTTATACTAACATTACTGTTTTAGAAAGAAGGGTTTATATGCATGCAATAGAAGTATGTAATCTAAAAAAAAGCTACACCCAAGGAGAGAATGCTTTGGACTCCATCTCCTTCCACATACCCCAAGGAGCTATCTTTGGATTTTTGGGTCCAAACGGCTCTGGTAAAACGACCACAGTTCGTATTTTAAACGGTATTCTTTCTCCTACGCAAGGATCCGCTCTCGTCTATGGTCAAAAAGTTACTGCCAATAGTCAAGAGATCCATCGTTTGTGCGGAGTTATGACAGAGACGGCTGCTTCCTATGAAAATCTGACCGGATGGGAAAATCTAGATTTTTTTGGGCAAATGCATGGTTTATCCAAAACTGAAATCAAAAATCAAAGTGAGCAGCTTTTGTATTCACTAGACTTATATGAATCCAAGGATAAAAAAGTAAAGGCCTACAGTACTGGAATGAAAAAAAGAATATCTTTGGCCCGCGCGCTGCTCCACCGTCCAAAGATTTTATTTTTGGATGAGCCTACTTCTGGTCTTGATCCAGAAAGCGCACAAAATGTAACTCAAATGGTACAAAAACTGGCGATCGAACATGGTGTGACAGTATTTCTATGCACTCATCAACTCAAGTATGCCGAAGATATCTGCACATTATACGGATTCATTCACAAAGGAAACATGTTAGGATTTGGCACCTTTCAACAACTGCTTCAAGAAAAAAATAGTACAATTTACCTAGAACTTCGAGGAGACAGTATTCCTCCATCTTTTACCCCCTATCAAAATGCCAACAAAATATACAAAATCCCTATCACAGGAGATACGGATGCTTCCCAGATACTACAAGGGATCCTAAAGCAGGGCGGACAGGTATATGAAGCAAAGCAAATTCATTGGGGCTTGGAAGATCTATATTTTGCATATCAAAGGGGTGTAAGCCATGAAATCAGCACAAAAAGTAATGATTTATAAAGATGTGAAAGAAGTACTAGGAAGCAGTCAATTGTTTCTTCCCATGCTCATTGTTCCTTTAGTATTTGTTTTGATTCTGCCAATAGCACTACTCATTGGGGCTCAATTTGGCAATAGTGGTATTAACGGCATGGACCAATTAATAAAAATATTTGCAGCCACTACTTCCTTTGACAATGATGCGCAGCTTCTTGTTTATATCGGTGTTAACTATCTGTTTCCTTCCTTTTTTCTTTTGATCCCTATTATGGCTGCAAGTATCTTGGGTGCCAGTAGCTTTGTGGGGGAAAAAGAACGAAAAACCTTAGAATCGCTCTTGTATACCCCTATGAGTATCCGAGAATTATTTTCTGCTAAGGTAGTTGGTACATTTGTACCCGCCTATGCTGTTACTCTTTTTTCCTTTATCATATTTGGTATTGTAGTCAATATCGGTGGCTGGTTTTACTTCGGCAAATTGATTTTCCCTACTTTAAAATGGCTCATCATCATCTTATGGCTCTCTCCTGCTGTTACTTTACTCGGTATCATATTTATGGTACTGGTTTCTGCTAAAGCCGCTACTTTCCAAGAAGCCCAACAGATGAGTGCCTTCATAGTGCTCCCTATTATCTTGCTAGTGGTCGGACAATCTACAGGTTTGTTCCTTCTCAATGAGATTATTCTCTTAACGCTTGGCGCAATGATTCTTATAGCAGATTATTTCCTCATGGGGATTGCAACTAAGAAATTTTCTCCCGAAAAACTTATCTAAGGCATCTGAAATAAAAGAGGCTCCTTCTTTCGAAGGAACCTCTTTTATTTATACTCTACAATTTCCATCTTTTCGATCAAAACAGGTTGCTTTGGCTTATCATTTTCATCTAACTCCATCGCTGTGATTTGGTCTACTATATCCATACCTTCAAACACGTGTCCAAATACAGTATGGCGAAAATCTAGCCAAGGTGTACCCCCTACTTCTGTATACTTGTCCAGTATCTTTTCAGGATATCCGCCTGCTTTCATTTGCTCTATCATTTCTGGACCCGCTTTAGGATTTTGAACGATAAAAAATTGACTTCCATTGGTTGACGGACCGCTATTTGCCATAGATAATGCACCTCTATAGTTGAGCACATTTACATGAAATTCATCTTCAAAAGGTTCTCCCCAAATACTTTCTCCTCCTGTACCATCTCCACTAGGATCTCCCCCTTGGATCATAAAGTCTGGAATAATCCGATGGAAGGATAGCCCATTGTAATACCCATTTTTGGAATGTGTTTTAAAGTTTTCCACTGCTTTGGGTGCATACTCTGGGAAAAATTGAATCTTGATCGTTCCTTTATTGGTGGTCATTACGGCAATTTCTTCTCCTGCTTTGGGTAGTTCAAACTGTACAAGCTCCACTTCTGGCATTATTTCCTCTTCCACCTGAGCTGGCTGCTGTTCTTCTTGTTCTGTAGTGATAGGCGTATCTTGAATAGGAAGCTGTTTCGCACACCCTACCAATAAGACTCCTGCCATACATACAGCGACGATCCATTTTTTTACCATGTTATACATTCCTTTCTGTAATAAAATCCTGCTTGGTTATTATACCAAAAATCTACGGTTTTGGGTCAACTATTTTAACAACCTCTACTGTCTGATCTTTTCCCTGTGATCTCTATATTATTACAACTTCAAAAAAACGGATCTCAGAAAAAGTATGTGGTAAGACAAATATATAAGTCTTCCAACAACTGCAAAATCGCGCTTGTGCAAAGGGTAAGTTTAGTTGAAATCTGGGACGCGCTCTTTTGTTGCAGTTGTTTCCAGATTTATATATTTGCCTTACCACCACATACTTTTTCTGAGATCCAAAAAAACAAGCATGGTGATCACCATGCTTATCCTTTTGCAGCGCTAATGACTGCTTCTGCCACTTGATCTGCTACCCCTTTATCAAAAGCTTTAGGAAGAATATTCACTTCACTTAGCTCCTCATCCGGAATCATCGATGCGATCGCTTCCGCTGCCGCCAGTTTCATTTCTTGGGTAATCTGTGCTGCTCGCGCCTGTAGCACCCCTTTAAAAATACCTGGGAATGCCAGTACATTATTCACCTGATTTGGAAAATCAGATCTGCCTGTTCCAACTACCCGTGCACCTGCTTCTATAGCAAACTCTGGCATGATTTCAGGTACGGGATTTGCCATAGCAAATACGATGGCGTCTTGATTCATAGAGGCAATCATATCTTTGGATACGATATTGGGTGCTGAAACGCCAATAAATACATCTGAATTTTTCATCGCAGCAGCCAAATCTCCTTGAAGATTTTCTGGATTGGTCTCCTTAGCCATTTCCTGTTGTGACCAATTCATCCATGCTGCGCCTCGATATAGCATTCCCATCTGGTCTACCATAAGTATATTGGTAAATCCATAGGAAAGTAATAATTTTGTAATCGCTGTCCCTGCGGCTCCTGCTCCATTTACTACTATTTGTGCTTTTTCTTTTATCTTATTGACCAGTTTCAGTGCATTGATGATCCCCGCAAGTACAACAATCGCTGTACCATGCTGATCATCATGAAATACTGGAATATCTAGTTCTTTTTTGAGCCGCTCTTCGATTTCAAAACATCTTGGGGCTGCAATATCTTCTAGATTAATGCCGCCAAAACCTGGCGCTATCGCCTTTACAATCTCTACGATCTTATCTGGATCTTTGGTATCTAGACAGATGGGGATCGCATCCACATTCGCAAAAGCTTTAAATAAAAGTGCTTTTCCTTCCATCACAGGAAGTGCTGCTTCGGGTCCAATATCTCCTAAGCCTAGCACGGCTGTACCATCGGTGACTACCGCTACAGTCCTGCCTTTCATGGTATACTTATAGGCATCTTCTTTATTGGCATGGATCTTTTTGCAAGGTTCTGCCACCCCTGGGGTATATGCCAAAGCCAAGTCCATGGCATTTTCCACCTTGCATTTTCCTACTACTTCTAGTTTTCCTTGAAGTTCCTCATGGAGCTGTAATGCTTGTTGTTGAATCGTCATAGCAGAGCCTCCGTATTCATACTATAGTGATGATTTAGGCAATTTCAAGAAAAAACTTGCAATCTGCTGGTCTATTTTGCGTCATACTGCGTCAGCAGAACCCGCTGATAGCCCAACTAGCAACGGAACCTGCTTCCTTGTCTGACACAAAATACCCTCAGCATCTTGCAAAGTTTTTTCTTTACGTTGCCTTATAGTATTATTTTGCTTGCATACGGCTCTAAAGTCAAGTCTTTATATTTTCTACTCTCTGCACTATGGTTTAATACAAAAGTAAGATCTTTTTCTTTCCCTTGTCTTCGCAGGATCTCTACACCAGGCTCTGTCTGCTCATGCACTACTTGTGCTTCATCTAGTATAGATTTATACAGAGGCAGTAGGAAGTCTGGCTCTACCGATGTTCCAATATAATACGCCTTCCCCTTACCATATTCGTGCACCGTGATCGCTGCTTTGTCTTTATAGTATCCTTCTGTGTATTCTGCTAGTACCTGCGCCCCTTTAGGTTCAATGAGATCACACCATACGGTTCCAGTTGTTTCTGTTCCTTTGATCATTCCATCTATGCCTTTTACCCCTACCCGTTGTCCAGTCTGCAAGGATTCGTATTCATATATTTCAAAGCCTACTACCTGTGCATAGTCTCCTGGTAGCGTTTTTGGAGTAACTGCATTACTCTCAAGCTTTACACCTGTTCGATACGTAAATATGACCGTACCGCCCGAATGGATATACTGAATTAGTTTTTGGGCTGTAGTTACATCACTTAAAGTCAAAATCGGTGCTACGACTACTTTATACGCATCGATCTCTTTGCCAACAGAGATCACATCTGTCGCAACATTCCAGAAATGCAGAGGAAAATAAAACTTATGCATCTCTTCTTCTACATTCATGGCACTGCTCATAGGCTGTACCTTCCATGTCCAGAAATTGTCCCAATCATACAATACTGCTGCATCTGCTACTACAGGCTGCGTGATAAAATCTTCTCGGATTTCTTTCATTTCTTCGATCAATTCTTTGATCTCCATATATTTTCTGCGTGGAATGGAATCATGATCTAAGATCCCATGGCAGAATTCTTCTGTACCAAAGCGAGCGGATCTCCATCTAAAATACACGATAGATTCTGCTCCTCGACCGATGGCTTGGTATGTCCATAATTTGACTTGACCTGGTTTAGGTAGATATCCCATGATATTATGTCCTTGCGCGCCGGAGAGCTGCTCCATGATCCAGAAGTTTTTGTTTTTGATCCCTCGCATGAAATCTAAGCACATGGCAGTAGCAGAAGCAGGAACAGGCTCGGGTAGTCCACCCCATACTGGATAATTATCATAGGATACAAAATCCATGGTCTGCATCAAATCATCATGATTTAATGCTTTTCCTGTAAATCCAGGATATAAGTTGGTCGTAATAAATGGTTTTTCTCCTACGATGGTACGGATGATTTGTACTTGAAGTGCTCCATAGCAAACCATAGAATCTGAACGAAAGCGATAATAATCTAATTCTAGGGAAGGGTTATGCATCACTGTCGTCTTGACGGGGAGGGGTATTTCACTAAAATCTCCATATGTTTGACTCCAAAATACAGTTCCCCATACATCATTCAGCTCATCAATGGTCTTATACTTTTGCTTGAGCCACTCTTGGAAGCCTTCTCTACACTGGGTACAATAGCATAGATCACTGCCTTCGTGCCCGATCTCATTATCTACCTGCCAACCGATTACAGCAGGATGATCTTTATAGTGCATGGACATTGCCTCTACGATTTTTTGGGTATATTGATGATAGGTACTACTACTTGTGCAGTAGTGTCTACGACTGCCAAAACTTCGTACTTGTCCATCCCGATCGACGGATAAGATATCTGGATGCTTGGTACATAACCATGCAGGAGGCGTTGCTGTAGGTGTACCTAGAATCGTTTTGATTCCAAAGGCATACAGCTTTTGGATTACTTCATCAAAGAAGCTAAAGTCGTATACGCCCTCTTCCTTTTCAAAAATATTCCATGCAAATTCTCCCATTCGTACTACTTCTAGACCCATTTCTTTCATCAACTGGTAGTCTTTTTCTCTCTGTTCGCTGCTCCAATGCTCTGGATAATAATCTGCTCCAAAATACATGGTTATGACCTCCTATGTTTTTTGGATCTCAGAAAAAGTATGTGGTAAGGCAAATATATAAATCTAGAAGCAACTGCAAAATCGCGCTCGTGCAAAGGATAAGTGTAGTTATAATCTGGGACGCGCTCCTTTGTTGCAGTTGTTTCCAGATTTATATATTTGCCTTACC